>CAZDFM010000098.1:0-4179 GCA_964504465.1 uncultured Pseudobdellovibrionaceae bacterium
TCTCCCCCGCTCTCCCCGCACAAATGTCAGCTTCTGAAGCCATGACCGGTGAGTTTTTTGACGCTGCAAAATTAAAAACCGCTCTAGAAAAGCATCTTTCAGCCTCAAACCAAGCAGCTGCAAAAAAAGATTTGCTTGATCTGATTAAAGCTGGCGAATGGTTTGGCTTTTTTGCGAATCAATCGGCTCAAGACGCGCCGATGCTTTCGAGCCTCCCGCTTCCTGAAAAAGTGAAAGCCGCTTATTTAGACCGTATGACACGCGTAAGCCGCATTGTTCATCCCATCCTTGATGCACAAGTTACTTATCTAAAGCCGGGTTCAATGGCTGCTGCTCGAGGCACCCCACCAAAAGCTTCGCTTATCAGTGTGTTAGACGAAAACAATCTCGCGCGCTCCGAAGAATTCGTCCTTAAAGCGCTTTCTCAAACAAGCGCCAACCTTACGCACTACTTAAACGTAATAAAGAATCCCTACAAAGACGCCGGAGTCTTTCAAGTCTTGTTTGGCGAGCGAAAACTGAGCGATGAGTTTTTATCGATAGTTCGCTACGCAAGTATTCTTCATACACAATTGTCTCAACAGCCCGGTCTTTTGCAGCTCGCAGGGCGCTGGAACAACACTTCGGCTTTTCAACGTGAAGCCTCAAACGCATGGAAAGCCACTGAATCTTTTCTTTTAGACAAAGCTATGTGGGTCATCTTATTCGTCGATGTAGTCGCAATCGTGGCGCGCATGACTCCAGCAGGTAAAGTTGGAAGCGCAATGGGGTCCTTTTATACGCAGGTGCTTGCACCCGTCTTTGGCGCTGGCTCGCCTTGGCTACACGCGGTTTTTGGAGTGGCTCTTCTCACGCACTTTGGCGGTGAAGGTCTCGGCGTACTTGCTCAACAAAATGTAGTCGGTGATATCGAAAAAATGCTTCAGACTTCGGCTGGTACACAAGCCCTAACAGATGTAGGTGTTTTTGCTTACGAGTCTTTTACCGCCGACAATATGCGCGCTGAATTCACAGATAAAATGGTCAAAATGGGAGTAGTCTTAGTTGCTCTTGGCGGAATTTTAGTACTTGCGCCAAGACTTCTTGCCCGATTCAGTGTTCGCCGCGTGCAGGGTAAATACAAAGATCTTCTTTCTCGTTTAGGTATTCCACAACTCAATAAAAATGTAACTCGAACCCAAATTAACACTGCTTATGCAGATTATATGAAGAGCATTAAAGCTCGAAACTCAAACCTTTCGGCGAATCAATTGGGTCAGTTACAGTTTAAAATGCAAGAGGCCCAGCGCGGTTTACTTCAAGCTCTCGAAAAAGAAGGCCGCTTGGCCGATCAGACACTTCGACGCTCTTATACCTTCCAGCTGCGTGAACTTCGTTTAAATGACGCTCAATTCTTAAAGGAATTAGGTTTTAATCCTTCAACCCCGATCACCATGAACGTGCTGAATTCAAGTTTTGTACGTTTTCAAAAGATGTTCGAAGAAGGTTTGATCACCGAAATGCAAATGCTCAAAGCCCGCGACAGTTATTTACAAGTGTCCAGAGCCCTCACCCAACGTGAACAGGCCTGGGGCAACTCACTCCTGTTTGGTGATGAACTCGCAACTTACGCTGATACGAGTGTGAAAGCTTCAACAGCAGCGCCCGGCCCACTTCGAGTGCTCGAAGCCGGCAACGGTACAGGAACTCGCCCCTTATTTGACTACATTCGCGAAAGACCGTTTGGCCTATGAAAAACTTAAAACTGCTGATCTCAAGCCTCATTATTTTTTCGCTGATCACAGCTCCTCTGCGCGCCGTGGCTCAACAAGCAACTGAAACGAGCGGCAGCAATTTAGACGCTTGGTTGGCCTCAAAACCTTCGCAAGAATTGAGTTTTGTTCTCGGAAAATTTGCTGAGTTTATCACTCCAACTTCTGCTCAATCCCAAACTACCAGCGATTTACCAGAGGAGCTTCAAGGCTTGATCGAAGATACTTCATCACTCGATCAAGAGCGAAGAAATTCTCAGATCTTAAATAGCGAAAACGGAAACGTGGGTCTCATTGATCGCGCTTTCGCTTTAAGTGTTGCCGATTTTAATCGGCTCATTTTGATTGCAACGATTGCTTATCAAGAAAAGTCCGAAGCCCGCCCTGCGATCGAAGAGTTTTTTGCAGAAATGCAGAGTCGTTACCAGACTCACCTCGCTCAAGAAAACCCAGCGCTTGGCTCGCAAATGGCGAACTCTGCTTTTACCTTTTTTAGCGTTTTGGTTTCAGCGCGCTTAGCTCTTTCCGTAGGCCGCATGCCTTGGAGTCAGCGACTTCTAGGACGTCTGCCATTTAGGTTTTCGACTCCAGGATTTGTATCCGGCAACCAAGCTCTTTCGGGTGTACGAAAGTTCTTAAATACGCGTCGTGGAGCTGTGAGCCTTCATGCGGCGGCCCTCGGTGCCGGTGCAGGAACTGCTTTGGTTCAAAATCAACTCTATACTCTTCAAACACAAAAACTCGCACCCCAAGATGCGCTTCAAATGGTGCAATCAGATCTAGCTTGCGACTTAGCTCATGCGGCAGTGGCGCTCAAATCCGAAATTGCATCTTCACCTGTGACCGATACCAGTTGGGATCAACTTCTTATTTGGAGCAATGCTGTTAATAGTTCATTTGCGCTACAAGCCGAACTTAAAGCAAGTTTTGAAGGCTTAACGGATCTTTGGACAGAAAGTCAAAAAGACTGGCCGGCAATTCGTGATCAAGTCGCTCAGCAACTTAAAATCTCGGAACCTGCGTTTTCATGTAACCGTGTTCAAGATGCTCGAACCAGAGCTGATTTAGCTGCGGCCGACTTTGAGTTTAAACGTCGATTTCGCGATAATATCGAACATATTGATCCTGCCTATACGAGCTATGTGCTTGAAGCCCAACCCGGCTTGTTTGAAGACAACAAGGAATGGCTCACTGAACAGGACGATTTTATGGCGAATCTGCCTTGGATTCGGGCTTTAGTGTTCCCGCAAGAGCGTCCTCAAAATTCGCAAATGAACCGCCAAAAATAGCCATAAAATTGAGCCCAAAAACAGCCAAACCTGCTCCTAAAAGTGGCTTTAAAACAACTCTCAAACCGATCAAAAATTGGTCTCAAAACCTCTATATGTGCCGCCCTCTCCTTTTAGGATTTCCTAACGAAAACACATACCTGTAACTTTTACCAAATTGCGCCCACTATAAAAGCTTTCGACAGCAAAGGAGGGTGTTTATGAGGATTCAGTTTGGCAGACCGATTGCACATTAGTATAGAAAGCAAAGGCTTGGTTACGCCCTGTGGTCATTCGGCCCAGAGGGATTAATCAAGCCCTAAGGTTACCTGCTAGAAACGGGTATTAAAGGGAGATAGTAATGAGAAAATTCACCGCAATTATTGCAGTAGTTATGATGTTCGTGGGTGCAACTGCTCACGCCCAAGTAAAAGTAGCAGAACGAGCCGTAGCTTGGAGCTCAGCAGCTCGCGCTGGCGAACTTTTAAGAGCCATGAACTTAACTGGCGTTAAAGCCAATGAGTTAGGTTCTAAAGTTCAAGCTTTTGTTGCGACCCAAACTCCCCTTGCTAAAGCTTATGCTCAACAAGCGATTATCTTTAGCTCATTAAGAGGTTCTGGTAAGTCAGTTGATCAAGCTTTCGAATTAGCTTTCGTTAAAAACGGAAAAGTATTGAGCGCTACAAACGTTGCTGCGTTTTCTACAGCTTCTGCTCAGCAGTCTAAACAAGTTGCGAACAACGTTTTAAGCAACAACGCTCAACAAAATCTTTCTTGCCAAGCGACTCCTGCGAGCTACCTCCAAGGTTCTGACTTAGCAAGTTTCAGATCTGCTCTAAGAAACACAACTGCTTTAACTGGTGTGAATATGCTTGGTTCAAGCACAGCTAGCTGCGCTAACTGGGATAAGGACATGGCTAAAGGTTTCGCACAAATCGTGATCGAAACAGATAAAGTTTTGAAAGAAACTAACTCTCGCGATGTTAAATACGCTCTTGGCGTAGCTTACGGTCGCTTAATGGGAACTGATGCAACTCAAACTGCAGCTAACCTAAATACCTTAGCAAAAGATTGCCAAATCAGCTTCGGTCTATAATTAGATCCAGAGTTGTTTTTAATGCCGAATAAAAAAGGGACCTTTATAGGTCCCTTTTTTTTGC
>CAZDFM010000098.1:4189-7729 GCA_964504465.1 uncultured Pseudobdellovibrionaceae bacterium
CCGCAAGGCTCTCTCAAAGCCTCCCGAGCCATCAATTCATAGTTTTAGTCACGGCCTTAAGTTGTTTTGCCCAAGAAAGAGTCTCTTGGCGAGCCGCCTCGACATTGTCTTTGGGCTGATAAATAATGAGCGTCTTGATTTGCTCAAAAGAGTCCCGAACGCGTGGTTCACGCGCTTTGGGACCAATCTCTTGCTGAAGCCGATCCAGGTAAAGCCCCACTTTACGTTTAAAATCGCCGTACTCGGGCTCGTATAAAAACTTAATTCGGTGAATGAATTCATCAATCTTGTCGGCTTGTGCCATCTGTCATCCCTCGAGTAAAAGGCTTTAAAAATTTCTCTTTTAAACGTAGAAAGAGAGTCATGAAAAGTCATCAAGAAACTCAGACTGAAGCCGTCAAACTTTTAGGTTCAGATGATCCTTTTAAGGTTTTTGAAACTTGGCTGACTCAAGCCAAGGCACATTCGGGAATTCGTGAGCCTTTAGCCATGACGCTTTCAACTGCCGTGAAAGATCAACCAAGCTCGCGTGTAGTTTTACTGAAAGAAATCAAAGACAAAGGTTTTATTTTCTACACAAATTATCAAAGCGAAAAAGGCAAACAACTCAAGCTCAATCCTAAGGCGGCCCTTAATTTTTATTGGGATCCCTTAGCACTTCAATGCCGCATTCAAGGCCTCATTCACGCAGTTGACCGTGCGACCTCTGAAGCCTACTGGAACAGTCGCGCTCGGGGTTCACAGATTAGTCAGTGGATTTCTCATCAAAGCGAAATCGCCGAAAGCCGCGAGCAGTTACAAGGTCTAGTCCAGAAAGCTGAAGAAAAATTCAAAGGGGTCCCTGTCCCCTGCCCCGAACACTGGGGAGGCTACATCCTCCATCCCGAAAATTTGGAATTCTGGATAGGACTTGAAAGCCGTCTACACGACAGGTTTGTCTTTAAGAAGCAAGATCACGATTGGCTCTCGCTTAGGCTCTTTCCCTAGCTCTACCCGCATAAGGGCTGTTTCTGAACTTCACGAAATAGTTAAAAAGTTGTCATCGGGCGAGAACTGTCATGTAATAGAGCTGTGGACTCGAAGAATTTCAGCATAGTAAACCCAGCGGTGGATCATGGCGAATATAATCATAATTGATGATGATGATCGCGTTCGCCGACAAATGGAGATGTTTTTAGCAGAACTCGGTGATGAAAATCGCGTTCGCAGTTTTAAAACCCTGACTGAGTTTGAATCGCTTTATTTTCGAGCAGAACAAGCTGTAAAAGTGAAAGCGGTTTTCCCAGATCATCCTCAGCTTAAGACATTAACTCCCGAACAACAAGCCTGGCTTATTACACAAAAAATTCCAAAAGAACCTCCGTTCCCGTTTCAAAGTCTTCGACTCGAGATCGACGCGGCAGCAGGAAAGCTCAAAAAACTTGAGCCAAATCCCACTGACGACATCAATTTATTTGGGATCCCTATTGCGGACTTTAAACTACAATTAAAAGTCTTAGAAACTCTGCTTCCGACTCCGTTTCAAAAAACCTATCAAGAGTTGATTGCAACTTTAGTCCCAGGCAAACCTTCGCAATCCCTCATGGCATTTTTCTCAAATACGAGCGAAGTGTGGATTGCGCAAATGACCGTGACTCAGTCTGGACAGAATTTACTCGTTCAACTTGAAGATCTGACATTAAAACTCACTGACAGCATTCAGCAGGCAAAAGATAAAGCGGCCAATGCCGGCGAAGAAGAGGAAGACGAGTCGCTTAAACTTCTAAGCGACATTCATTTGGTCATTGTCAAATCGGGTTTTATTCCAAAGAAACCTCTGCCTTGGGTTGAAAGTTTTCATGCAAACCTAAAGAAATTTAATCTCTACCCGCAAGATTACCGAAGCCGTCTTGTCATTACGAAATACGAAGATGACGGTCTCGATAAAATTGCACTCATTCACCCGTGGGTTGATGACGTTATTTATTTGCCTTTAGATCGGCTTATCTTTTTGCAAAAAGTCGAAATCATTGTGGCGCTACCAAAGCAGATTACACCCTCGTTTTTGTTCTCCCAAGAGGTCACACTGGAAATAGAAATTGCCAAACGTTCAAGCATGGAGAAACTTTCTGACGTCGCTTTGGCTATTCGCAACCCGGTTCCTCTTGTTCCCGGTTTGATCGGACATTTTTTTATTGATCTGCCGGGCGCTAAAGAAGCTCTTGAAGTTTACGCTAAGGCCGTGCGCTCCGAGCCACACCCTGCGGCTCCCGGAGAGTGGATGGTGCATTTCGCATTTTTTGGAGTGCCGAAAGACACACAAACAAAAATTAGGCGCCACCTGTCTAAAGATCCACACTTCAAACCGCTATTGAATGAAAATAAAAAAGACTTTCTTTTTAATCCTGACGATTTGTTTTTAACTGAAGAAGAAAAGCGCTTTAAAAATATCATCATTGTCGATTCCGATCCTGATTCGAGCCATCAAATCGTAGATATCCTGAAAGTCGATCTTGAGCAGGTTCAGGTTGCGGCTTTTTCGACTTACTCTTCATTTTTGTCGAAGTACTTTGAAGACAGAGAAATTAAAATTGATCTCGCAGAACTTGCACCAGCCGCTCCCAAAGATGTTTTCGGTGGCCAAAGTATCTGGATCATTGCCAAAGAAGAAAAAGACCTTATTGATTTCTCACCACCATCGATTGCGGGCGCTACACTGCTTGGTTACACCGTAGAAGAACTTTTTAAAGATCCTATGGGCTGGAAGATCCTTTTCCCTAAAGAGCATGAATCAATGCTCGAAGAGATTTATGGACTCGTCAGCAACGGCAGGACTTTTCAATCCATCGTATTTTTCACAGATAAACTCGGAAAACCTCGAGCTCTGGATTTAAAGGCCTCAATGCAACCGCGGGGAATTCAGTTCACCCTGACTATCCCAAAACAAGAGAGCGTAAAAGACATCTTGATGCTTCAAAGCAAGTTCACTAATTGGGACCTTTTGGTGATAGATGCTGCAAACTTGCCGGCTGATCCTACTGACTGGATCAACAATATGGAAACCAATGCTCGAAATCGCGGCTACCTCAAAGCCAACGAAAACTTAAAAGTTTTAGTGATCGACAGCGCCAATTCAAAACGCAAAATTACAGAGTTTAAAGCTCCGCAAGTGCGCAGTATGATTTTGCGTCCTATCGAGCCACGAAGTTTTTCGTTTAACGTGAGCACAGCCCTAGAGCTACCTTACACAATGTATCGGTTCGAAAATATCGGCTGGTCAAATGCAAAGCTCCCAATTCAAGTTGCCAAAGACGCCAAACTCGCACTTCTTGCAGAGTTTGGAGCCGCGATTCGCCACGCCCGACCGATCACTCCCGGAACATTTTTGTTCTTGCGGGGTTCGATTTTTAACAATGCTCCTCGCAATAATTTGTGCGCCAAGTTTTATGCCTGCGAAGAAGACCCGAATGAAAAAGGTGTGTTCATTTGTTCCCTTATTTATTTTGGAATCAATGAGGCCTTTAATAAGTTTGCGCGAAGTTGGTTTCGTGAAACCTACGC
>CAZDFM010000099.1:0-7690 GCA_964504465.1 uncultured Pseudobdellovibrionaceae bacterium
TTTAGGACCATACCTAATTCTCGCCGGACTGAATTGATGGAGAAAGGCCTGTTCCGACCATCAATAGTATCTTCCGGCCACCCATATGTTTTCCTATGAAAAGTCGGATTAATCTACAAAAGAAGTTTAAAAAGCGTTCTTGGACATTTTGCATACACTCCTCAATCAGAAAGCAATGCCTAGCTGAGCAAAAGGATTATGCGATTCTAAATACCCATTAATGAAAGGGCTGAATTAGGGCTATTACAGTTAACTTGGGTTAACTATCTTTAATTCAGGAAAAGAAGTCGGCTAGGGCCATATTGTTAGTAAATAATTGATATAAAAGCAGTATTCGTTTAAATCTGCTCTAGATGAGAATTGATTATTAACTCGGGAACGGGCTGGAACTAATCCCGCCCTCTCCGCCAAATTTTGCGCAGCAAAATTTCCTCTACTTTCCAATTTCAAATTTCCGCCCCACGCACAGTGGATGCGCGAAAAGCGCATGTGTGCGCAAAATAGAAATTCGAAAGTAGACCTCAATCACGCCTCTTATTAAAGGATCCCACCGTGAGTTGGACACATTGCCCTACTGATCAGCTTGAAGTTCGTGAAGTAAACTTTCAGGAGTTAAAACAATTTCAGGAGCAGCATTATCCAAGGATCTTTTCAAACCGGAGCGACAGCTTGGTGCCTCGAAAACCTTCGGTTCAACGAAAAGACATCTCCGCTTATGAACTCCGACTTATCATTTATAAAGAAGGTGTGCCGGTTGGATGGCATGCGGGCCGAAGTTCAGATCAAGAAACTTACTATATGATGAATTCTGCAGTGCTTGAAGAGTATAGGGGGCAAGGGCTTTATGCTCAGCTACTTAAGTCTACGTTAAAAAAAGTGGGTGAAGAAGGCTTTCAAGTTACGACGAGTTTACATCACGGCAATAATCCAGCAGTGTTGATTCCAAAGTTACGAGAAGGCTTTGTGATCTCGGGAACTCAGTTTAATGAGAGGTTTCGATTCTTAATAGAATTAAAATACTTTTTTGATCCCGAACGTCGGCGTGAATTCGGACGTTTGGCTGGATTGGATTACTTCTAATTTACTTGTGAGCATCCATGATGCTTTCAAAGCCTCCGACAATCATACGTTCAGCTTCAAATGGCATATTCTTCCAGAGCTCTTTCATTTCGGGGTCTTCATTCATTCTTTTTGTGGCTTGATCACGGACTTCTTTTGAAGGGTATTCGAGCCAGCTTAACACCACAGCTTCGTTTTCTTTAGCTCGTACGGCACCATAAAAGTCCGTGAGGTTGCCTCGTGGAACGTCTTCTTGCCAGCAATCAGCCACGCGAGTGGCTCCAAACTTGAGAAAAAGCGGCACGATTTTTTTCGCGAGCTCAATATACTGCTCTTTATTCTCTTTAGGAACCGCGGTCACAAATCCTTCAACGTACATTTTAAATTCCTTTGGGTGAATTACGCCGAGAGAGCACCATTTTTGCTCCCAGGTAAATTGCTAGAATTAGAGCCGCGACAATGAGGATCCAAGAGAATCCTCCTCCCCTCGAGGCTTGATCTTCACTCGCCACGTCGGAGGTGCGCTCATTAAAACCGATGGGTTCGCCTGCTGAAGCGTCAATCGAAGCGGGCGCGCGGTCTTCTACTTCGGCAAGGGGATAATCAGTACGTCTGGCAGTTCGTGCGGCCCAGCCCTCTTCGGTTTCGGTCGAAAATCTTGTGCGTTCGGCCGCGTAAGGGTCTGAAGACGTGGAATCAATTCGAGAGGTCGGCGCTTGAGTGTGTTCAATGGATTTATGAGCACACCCAAATAAAGTAATTACCATTCCGAGAAGAAAAATTTGTTTCAGCGCATTCGAGGTAGATTTCATAGGACCGCCTTTAAAGAAGGTTTCTGATAGGTCACTATCCTCGCACAAGGGACGCGATTTAAATTCTAGAATTCGAGAAGTCTTATTGGTTAAACCCCAACATCTACCTAGACCCTATCGATAAACTAAAAATAGGGGCGGAGATCCGTCTCCGCCCTTCAAAAGAATGACTTTAATGAATGGAACACTTCGTGACACGCTCTCCTGCGCCTTCTACAGCGGTATCAGTACATGAAATATCTGAGATGTCGCCAAATGGTCCGTAAGTCGCCTCAGTTCCATGAACCGCATAACTTCCATGAGGAAAACGAGTGGCTTCCTCTTTTAAAATCTGAAGTAAGCGTTTTGCGATAGGGCCTTTGATCACGATCGCTTTTCTGTTCGAAGCGTCGAGAAGTCTAACGTTATCTAAAGGGATTCCTGTTTCGATGCTTAATTTAATTTGTGTTCCAAGGTCATGGTCCACTTCAATTTTAAGGACCGCGCCCGGAGAGTTCATAACTTCATAAACCGTTACCGAATGAAGCGCGTAACCCATGAGAGAGCGATATTCGATTTTTTTCGGGACGTCGGCCCTTTTCTCAACCAATTTCAGCAAATCCGTGATGCCCGTCACCGTGTCGTAATCAATAGCTCTTGTTGTCACGGTCTCTTTGTTAATATGAACGCTGGTGTATGACAGTTGAGCCGATGCAATATGACTTGTTAAGAACAAAACTGCCGGTGCGATAACTGTGAACAAAATATTTAGATTATTCATTTTTTATTTCTCCTTAAGAGTTCAAAGTACTTAGTTAGCTTTTACTGCGTGCCAAACTCCGCCGAGGCCTTCACCTAAGTCATCGCCCGCAATACGGTCTTGAAAGAAGGTGTAAACGGGTCTGCCGTCGATCGTAAGTTGAGACATTCCGTTCGCGCGCACAATCGCTCCAAGTGGAGCTTTAAGGCTTGCGACTTCAGCAGGTGTTAAAGTGTAAGGCGGCCAACGTTCAGCACAGTCACCTGCACATTGAGGCACCGCTTGGCCCATATCTGGGTCAAAAACATAAAGTGTTCGCTCAAACGAATCTGCAACGAGCTTTATTTGCTCGGGGTTAGAAGTGTTAGTAGTCAGTTCAACGCTCGCTTGAGCTAGGGCTGCAGTTGTAAACAAACTCAGTAAAGTTAATAAGATTGCGTGTTTCATCGTTCCTCCATTTTATAGTTATAAGAGCCGTATGGCCCTCAGTTGTTATGTAGGTTTTACGTTGTTTAGATTTTTTGAGGAACAACCTTAGGCTCTTTAGAATGTTATGATATGATACGATTCGGAAATGCCGAAAAGCACCTTCAAAGCCGCAGAAGCCCTCAGACAAGGACGTTACCGCGAAGTGATCGATCAGCTGAGACCGGCGTCTGATGCGACAGCCTCTGAGCAGGTCGCTTTAATTGGTGCGCACAGTTTTTTAGGTCAGCTCGAACGAGCCCTCCAAATTTGGCAAAGCTTTGAAAGCTCTTTTAATCAGAATCAAAAAATCGAAGCCCGTTTTTACCTAGGGGTCGCGCTGACAAGAATTTCAAAATTTAGAAAAGCTCGCAGTCTATTTAAGACCAATTTAGATGAAGCAAACTCTCTCGCGACAACTGCCTTTGCGGCGCAAGGTGCAGGTTTTTATTTGTATTTTAGAGGAAACTTTTCAGGGGCACTTAAATGGTCAAGAAAAGCGCTCCAGGCCTCTGTTAAAAGCCACGAAACTTTTATTGAGTATCTTTCGATGGATCTTTTAGGTCATGCCACCGTTCAATCGGGGAGACGCTCTCAAGGTCTTAAACTCATGCAAGAAGCTCGGCAACTGGCTTTAGCGAGTAAAAATGCAAATTTCTCCAACGCCTTCGCACACGCTCGGCTTATTTATGAAGCTGAAGTAGGCCTCAGACCGCAAAGTATTTTAAATGAACTCTACGAAGCCTTAGACTTGTCGAAACTTTCGGATTCTTACACTCGGGGCAACCTAGTGCTCGAACTGTCACGCCAACTGACACTTCGGGGTCGCTTTAGTGAGGCGACAAATCTTCTAAACCGCGAAGCTTCGTCGATTTACTCTTTTGGTAATCGTCGGCAAGAGGTCATGTTACAACTTCGGTTGGCTGAGATCTCACGGCGCCAAGGCGATTTTCACTTTATGCTCCATCTTCTTCAGTCGGCAAAAAAGAGTATCAACGTGCTCGCTGATAAGGCCTTTGAAATTCGTCTTTTGGGTCTTTACTTAAAAATTCCAAAAGAGATTACCGGAGCCGATCATGAGACGGCTCACAAAAGGCTTCTTGAAATTTCTGGAGAACATTCTTCTTTGATTCACAGGCAAATACTTTTTCGGCAAGGTCTTACTGCTGATCCACTTACTCCTGCGGGAGAAGATCCTTTGCATGATCTCTTTCTACTCGCTCAGAGCGATCTAGAACGCGCGAAAAACCTTTCACTCGAACTGGAATATCTAAGCCTATATTGTGAATTCTCTGAGATAAAGCTTGGGACAAATTTTGTACAAGTGCTCGACACGGAGGGAAAACTTCTGATCGGTACAAAAGATTTAATTGCTCTCCACACTTCAAAATTGAGCATTCAGCAACATCGTCTATTATCTCTTCTTGCCCAGGGTGAAATGAGTAAAGAAAAACTCATTCGCCAAGTTTGGGGTTACGAATACGATCCTCTTAGGCACGATGCCCTTATTCATAATGCCATTGGAAAATTGAGAAAGTCTTTAAGTGGAGCCGCTAAGTGGGTGCTTACAACTGAACAAGGTTGGAGATGGGATACCCAAGTCAAACTCATTGGATTAGACCAAATTCCTTTAGAAGCAGCTTCGGTTATCGATGACAAAAAAATTGCTTATTTAGAATTCTTAAACTTCAGACAACTGAAGGCACTCAAAGCTCTTCCCGCTTCAGGTGCTTGGTCTGTGCCAGAATATAAGAAAGCATTTAAAGTTTCGACAATGACGGCCTTTCGAGATCTCGCTCATTTACAGCACGAGGGGCTCATGATACGAACAGGAAGAGGCCGAGCCTGCCGCTACCTACTGCGAAAGGATTTAAGGATATGAAAAAGTTTTTTCTTCTTCTGAGCCTGAGTTTCACTCCCTGGACGTACGCCATCACGGTGAATTATAAAGTTCCCACAGAAAAGCCAGCACTTCTTAAATATGCAAATTTCAATGTCGAGTTTGAATGTGCAAAAGTTGAAGGGACATTAAATTTAAAATATCGCTATCCAATCGAACTTACAGGCGTGCCTGTCGATTTAGAATTTCGTCAGAGCCGGTTCAATCCGAATTTCTTTTTTGGTGATAAAGGCGAAATGAACTGCGAAGGTGCTTCGTGTTCAGTTAAATACTTTGACCTCGCATTCGATAAAGACGCTTTACGTTCTAAACTCGAAGAGATCAGTAAGACCAAAAGCGAATTTGCTCATCGATTCGATTTAGCTCTCGAGAATCTAATTGACCCAGGTGGTGTTTTCGAAAAAACCCCTGCCGAATACTGCCAAGCTTACGGACTTTAATAAGACTATAGTCTAGCGAATTTTGCTCTTGCCCGGTAGATGCATACCATGGCATCGTTTTAAGAATGAAACAATATTCCTTTCTAAATGGGCTTCGTCGTCGCGATGAAATCCATTTCAATTTGATAGACTCCCAAGGTTTCTCGCTCATTGAGTTAATGGTCACGATAGCAATTATTGGTGTATTGGCTGCGATTGCAGTTCCAAATTTTAGCGAATTTTCGTTACGAGCTCGACAAGCAGAAGCTAAGTCGAACTTGGCCGCCATTTACTCGGCGGAAAAGATCTACCAAGCTGAGTATCAGATGTATTCTTCGATTCTGGATTCAATCGGTTTTTCTACAGAGGGTTTTCTTTATTTTAATGTAGGCTTCGACTGGACTCATGGTCCTCATCCAGACGCCCCACAGGGAAACTCGCATTGTAAATCTGTATGTCCAAAAACAAATTGCCCGGGAACATCTACGACTTGGGAGTGTTTACCTTCTGCACTCACTGGATTAGATGGGAATATCACCGGACAGGCTGGCGACAATGAATTCATCGCGATCGCACACGCGCATTTCACAGCTAATTCCAGAGATTGGTATACTTTCTCAATAAACCAGAACAAAAGAATTTCGGCGCACATTCCTGCTAATTAATTTGGAATCAGTTAAATTCTATGGTCTAGGAGAGTTTACTCTTGCCCGGCAATTCTGTGCCATGGCATCGTTTTAGGCATGAAACAGAATTTCTTTTTTGATCGCCTACGTCGCAGATTACTGATCAACCCAACAGTTCAACTGACAATGCTCGCCCATACAGTGGTGGTTGCCGGAATCTCTGTTATAGGAGTTCATCTTAGCTACTTTCGTCAGAGTGTCGATGAGATTTACATTTACGGGATCGGCATCGTCTCGACATCGTCACTGATGTATCTTCCCTTTATAGGATTGTTTATTTGTATCCTTTGGGGGTTTGCTTTTTCGAATAGAATTGTGGGGCCGATCTATCGAATAGAGAATCAGCTGCGTGCAATGAGCGAAAATGGTGAAACTACTGAGATCCGCTGCCGCAAAAAAGATTATTTTACTTCGATGGTTAGTGCACTCAATTCTTATATAAGTAATCAATCTAAAGCAAAAAATTCGAAAGGCTTTTCGCTTATTGAACTCATGATTGCGGTCGCGATCATTGGGATGCTTGCAGCAATTGCTATCCCGAATTTTAATGAATTTGCGAAGCGAGCCCGGCATGCAGAAGCAAAGACAAACTTATCGGCGATATATTCTGCAGAAAAGGCTTATCAGGCTGAGTATCAAATGTACTCCTCAGTTTTAAACTCGATTGGCTTCTCAACGAATGGCTTTTTATATTTCAATGTGGGATTCGACTATCTTTATGGGCCCGCGCCTGATGCGCCTCCGGGTACTCCAAGTTGTCTCTCAGTGTGTCCTAAAACAAATTGTGGCTCTTACGCAACTTGGGAATGTATTGCTTCGGCATTAAATTCGCTCGATGGAACCGTCATAGCAACTGCAACCTCAAACACCTTCCGTGCCACTGCTCATGCCCATTTCACTCCAAGTCCAAGTGACGCTTACACTTTCTCAATCGATCATAACAAAAGGCTCTCGGCCCATTTTCCTCCGAATTAGTAAGCCTCACATTCTCCTTACTCAAACCCAATAAATAAATCTACCACTGCCGAATTAGGATCCGAAGCTTCTTTGCTATAGACTTCATAATCGGTTTTATAAGACCTTTTGCCCCCAAGTTCTTTGTCTGTCATCGACCAAACTTTTTTCCACAATCCAGATACGACCTCGAAGATCGGACCTTTTTCGGTTTTAAGGCGAACGTATTTCCCGGGTTGGATCTCGATGTATTTCAATCCTTCGACTATATCTTCAGAGTTGCTCCTAACTCCTATCAGGCATTCGTATTCCCCATTGAAATCGCTTTCGTAATTGCAATAGACCGCAAACACTTCGCACCCTTCGCGATCGGGAATTTTTTCAGCTATTCCTTCGCTAAAAAATCTTCCCCAGAGTTGGCCGAGTTTTGCATTCTCACCCATTTCATTTTTGTTAGTGGTCCGAACGGAAATTCCGAAAACTTTAAAGCCAGGTTCCAAATTAAACTCCTTATATCTGAAGGCACATAGCTAAAAAGCGAAGTGCCGAAATTGGGCCTCTCAGCTATCAATGAGATCTTAAATGCCCGTATTTCTGTCTCACCGGGAATAGGATATGCACTTAATCTTAACTGGAGGCACTAAATATGACAAAAC
>CAZDFM010000100.1:0-7625 GCA_964504465.1 uncultured Pseudobdellovibrionaceae bacterium
TGTCGGCCCTGGTCTAGCGTACGGACTTGCAGTGTGGGCAGGAAGTTATTGGGGGCTGCTGCCTTCGCTTAATATAAAAGCGAAACCTTCTAATTCGCCTGCGCGAGACAATTTGATGGGTGTCACTTCACATATTGTTTGGGGAGTCGCTCTTGCGGGCTGCTATCAGTGGCTTTGTAAAAACCGCACAAGTATTAAAGGTGTTCTTTAATCGAAATCCAGATGGGCACGATGGCAAAGATCAAAAAGCTCGTGCCCGCAATCACATTCAAATTATAGCCGGCCGACAAAACGGGATTGGTGAATCCCTCAAACAAAAGTAGCGCCGAGAGAATCAGAAAAAACGCCCCAATAAAAAACTTTAGGTCTTCAAGTAGATTTGCCATTTACATCCTCTCTTCAAAAGTCAGTCTGCTGATTACGCAAAAATAATGTTCAAGATCAAAGTTAAGCCCAAGACGATTAACCCAAGTGCGAGTGGGTTCGTGTACCAGCGGCCTGAATTTGTTTGCGGTTTGTCGGTTAAGCCGTAGACAAGCCCCACAAGCTCTTTGTCTTCTTTGGGTCGAGTAAAAAGACTGATCGCAACACTCACAACAAAACACACTGACCATGCGACGATGGCAATCGTGAGGGCCTGTGCCATTCCCGATGGAAAGCTATGAAGACTTTGCCCGAGCCAAGCGCCTTTGCCTTCAGCCAAGGTAAGCCCGTGAACAAGTGCGGCTGCAAAAGTACCCGACAAGAGACCAACAAATGCGCCGTGCCCGGTTGCGCGCTTCCAAAACATTCCTAGAAGAAAGGTTGCAAACAAAGGTGCATTCACAAAACCAAAGACAAGCTGAAGCAAGTCCATAATGTTGTTAAAGCTCGCGGCCAAATACGCGGTTAAAACCGAAATCAAAATCCCGCCGACATTGGCAAGTCTTGCGACCAAAAGGTAATGGCTGTCAGAAGCGTTCTTTCGAATGTAGGCCTGGTAAATATCATAGGTCCAAACAGAATTAAATGCCGTCACGTTACCAGCCATACCCGACATAAAAGAAGCCATAAGGGCAGTGAGCCCAACGCCTAAAAGTCCTGACGGATAAAAATGTGCAAGCATTGTAGGGAGAGTCATATTGTAATCAATCGAACCGTTTTCCATAACGGGGAGCTGGTAACCTCCGCCCATTTTAGTAAGTGCAACCGCTATAAGGCCTGGAGCGATTACAATGATCGGCATAATCATTTTTGGAAATGCCGCGATGATGGGAGTACGCTGAGCATCGCGCATATTGCCAGCGACCATAGCTCGCTGAACCACTAAAAAATCGGTACACCAGTAACCAAAGGACAAAACGAAACCGAGGCCTAAAATAATCTGTGCAGGTGTGACTCCCATTGGGTTCGCGTCTGCAGAAGACATTGGGGTCCAAATTTTTACCATCGAAGTCGAAAGATTATTTACGAGACCTTCGTAACCGCCGACATGATGAAGGCCGATAAACACGAGCGGTGCAATACCTAGTACGATCAAAAAAAACTGTAAAACTTCATTGTAGATCGCGCTCTTTAGACCACCTAAAAAAGTGTAGACTGTAACGATTCCCGCAGCAATCGCAACCGACATCGAGAAATTCCAGCCCACGAGTGCTTCAAGAATAATCGCGAGTCCAAAAAGAGAAACTCCAGAGGAGAATACGGTCATTGCGGCAAAACTTATCGCGTTCAGTGCTCGCGTTTTTTCATCAAACCTGAGCACGAGATACTCAGGGACTGAGCGCGCGCGGCTACCGTAATAAAAAGGCATCATCAAAAGCCCTAAAAACACCATCGCAGGGATTGCACCAATCCAATAGAAGTGAGCCGTCATAATTCCGTATTTGGCACCTGAGGCGGCCATTCCTAGGACCTCTTGGGCGCCGAGGTTTGCAGAGATAAAAGCAATACTCGTGATCCATAGGGGAGTGGATCGGTTATGTAGAAAGCTTGTGCTGTCGCTGACTTTACGCTTAAGAACGAAGCCAATCAAAAGTACAAAGCAAAAGTAGATCGACAAGATCGCATAATCAAGAACGCTCAGTTGCATGAGGCTTTCCTCTCAAAATTCCATGACGAGTTTCAATCGATTATCTGACAAATTAAAAGCAAAGCAATGACTAATTTACGCGAGTAAATAAGCTCTTGGGGTATTCGTTGCTTTCAATAAGTGCATTAAGTTTGTTCTGAACGGCTTCTTTGTCTTCTTTGTACGTCACTCCAAACCAAGGAGAGTCTGCCGACAGAGCCGCAACTTCTACTTTTTTAGCCTTGAGCAAATCATTGATAATTTGCGGGATCTGATATTCGGCCTTTGGATTCTCTATATTTTTATCTAAGAAGCTATCGAAGGATTTTTCAATGAGATTAAAAATAGAAGGACTAAAACCCCACAGGTTCATTGAAGCTAAGACTTGTCTGGGATCATCAAAAAAGATCTTCTCGACTTCGTCGATTCCTACAAGCTGACCATTTTCAATTTCGCAAACTCCTCTGGTAACAGGTCCGTGGGGTGAGAGAGTATTTTTTAGCGGATAGCCCACAAGAGCGTGTTTATCAGAGTTTTGCTTTAAGAATTGAATCATGGTGTTGATCCCGGCGCGTCCGTAAAAATCATCAGCATTGATAATTAAAAAAGGTGATCTGACGGCTTTTCTTAGCACGTAAAGAACATGCGCTGTGCCCCAAGGCTTTGCTCGTTCTTCGGGCACTTTGTAGCCTTCTGGAAGGTCATTTAATTCTTGGCAGACAAATTCAAACTTTAAATCTGAATACGACTTCCAAGCGGAAGTCATGCGGTCGGTAATTTGCGGCAAAAAACTGTCTCTCACCACAAGGCAGATATTTCTGATTCCAGCTTTGTAGGCATCAAAAATGGCGTAATCCATTAAAAATTCATTAGACGGCCCAAGGCCTTCCATTTGTTTGAGGCTTCCGAAGCGACTGCCCATACCGGCTGCCATAATTACAAGCTTAAGATCGGTCATATTTCACCTTTACATTGGGATTTGGCCCATTATAGTGATTTCAAATTACTATAAGGTCTCTCATAAACGAAACAGTTTTGGACGGCGAATGAAAGATTTAATTTCGAAACTAAATTCACATTTTTCGACCCGATTTGGCAGCTCGCCGGAATTCTACTCTCAAGCTCCTGGTCGCATCAATATCATCGGGGAACATGTAGATTACACCTTCGGATATTCTCTCCCGGCGGCCATCAATCGTTGGACCTTAAGCGGCTGGCGAGCACGGGAAGATGAAAAAATTAGAATTTACAGCGCCAATATGGAGAGTTTTTGGGAGACGAATTGGCAAGACCTAGAGTCGAGCCTTGATGAGGGCTGGAAAAAATACGTGGGCGGAGCCCTTTTGCTTTTTAAAAAAAGCTATCTTAAAAATCCAAAAGGTTTCGATCTGTCGATTTTAGGGAATGTGCCACTGGGCAAAGGCGTTTCCTCGTCGGCATCAATTGAACTCTCAATACTAAACGGGCTCAATCGCCTCTATCAAACACAAGCTCCACCCCTTGAGTTGGCTTTAATGGCTCAACAGGTTGAGCATCAGTATTTAAACTTAAAGTCAGGACTCCTGGATCAGTTCGCAAGCCAATTCGCAAAAAAAGATCACGCTCTCTTAATTGATTTTGAGTCTCGGAAAACTTCTGATGTGAAGCTCTCCGATGGCTTCAAGGAGTTTTCGTGGGTGATTGTAGATACGATGGTCAAGCGAGAGCTTGCTGGGAGCAAATACTCAGAACGTGTTGAAGAATGTGAGCAAATTAATAACCACCTTAAGACTCGAGGTGTAGAAAATATTCGACAAGTCAAAATGCAAGATTTCGAAGGCCTCTTCGAAGGCGTGCAGGAAATATTAGTAAAACGGGCCCATCATATTGTGTCCGAGAATGAGCGAACTCTCGCAGCCTTAAAATTTCTATCAAACGATCAGATCGAAGAGATGGGCGAACTCCTTTATGAGTCTCACGCTTCGCTCGCACTTGATTATGAAGTGAGTCACCTCAACTTAGATTTTCTGGTCGAAGCCTCGCAAAATATTCAGGGAGTTGCCGGAGGCCGTATGATGGGTGGAGGCTTTGGTGGTTGCGCTATCTTTTTGGTCGCAAACAAATCAGTCTACACTTTCTGTAACATAATCGCTTTTGAGTATAAGCGTTTTGCAGGGATCGAAACCGAACCTCTCGTATTTAATTTCGTGGATGGCGCTTCCGCGTTTTCGTTAGATAATTAAGCGTGTGTTGGATTGCGTCTTTAAGAGTATACCGATTTTCAAAGCCTAATTCTGTTTTCGCCTTTTTGATCTGACAAACCAGTCGGGGAGGGTCTTGCTTCCGAGCTGGGCAAACCTCAAATTTCAATGGGGCCCCGGTGACTTCTTCAAAGACTTTCATCACTTCCTTAACTGAATAGCCTTTTCCTGAACCTAGATTAAAGATTTCGACTCCAGGTTTTTTAGAGAAGTTCTCATAGGCTAAGTAGTGGGCGCGAACCAGATCCTCGACATGAATATAATCTCGAATGCAGGTTCCATCGGGTGTTGGATGATCTTCACCAAACAATTTAAAAGTGGTGGATTGTTTATTCACGAAACTTAAGCAGAGGCTCGGTATGAGGTGAGACTCAGGCTCGTGGTTTTCACCAATCTCAAGGGCAGGGTCACTGCCTGCGACATTAAAGTAACGAAGAATCGCTGCATTGAAAGAATATTTTTGCGCGAGATAAGTTAAGGTGTCTTCGACCAATTTTTTACTGACAGCATAAGCGTTACTAGGATTCTGGGGTGAATCTTCGGCTAAAAACTCGAGCGTCATGTTGTTGCCGTAAGTTGAGCTCGTCGAGCTAAAGACAATATTTTTGATTTTATGCTCGATCAGAGTTTCGAAAAACACCATGGACTGTATCGAGTTGTTGTAAAAATAGCGAAACGGCTCGGCCTCACTTTCGCTGACAACGCTAAGGGCCGCAAAATGAAAGACCGCAGAAAACTGATACTGCTTGAGTACTTCTGTGACGAACTCCGCATCGCCGATATCGCCTTCATAAAAAGTTCCATAATTGTGGACAGGCTCCTCGGGTGAAGAAGAGTGGTTGTCGATGATCACAACCTCATGGCCCATGCCGTGTAAAATCTTACACATGTGAGAGCCAATGTAGCCGTTTCCGCCTGTAACCAAGAAACTGTTCTTTTGAGTGGGTGTCTGCATGGGGGTCCTATTTGCGGGTTCTTGCTATTTATTGAGGATCTTAAACGAAGCCAGCCTCAAAGACAAATTCATCCCAAAAAAGCTTGCCTCAAGCGCTGAATGAGAGAACGATTAAGCAGGCCCTCGCGTAAAATAAATATGAGCTTTGCTAACAGGGAGTGTGAGCAATGGATCTTTTTCACGGAACGAAGTCTTTTTTTCGACTATTAGCTCTTACCAGTCTTTGTATTTCTCTAAGTGGGTGTGATCTCGGAGAGAGCGAAGTCACCCCTCGAGGCCACTCTCCTAAAACGACAAGCCCTGGAGGAAAGAAGAATCAAGAAGTCGACGGCATATTTATCCTACGTTTTGTGAGATTCGAAACTCAGGTGAGCCAGTTTGTGAACGGCTTAGACGATCATTACTATTTACTGATTTCCCCCAGCTCAACTTCATTCTCGAGCACTCTCATGAAGTCTGCCGACGGCGAACTTTGGCAAAGTTTAAGCCTACCTGCTCGCTCTGAAATTGGATCGGCCCGAAGTGTTGCGGTCAATTCCGAAGGGCATATTTACGTAGTTGGAAGTGAAAAGGGTGGTGTCTATCGGTCCATCGATAGCGGTGACAGTTTTGAAGCTCTCGGGTTAGGCCAGGCTGAAACGCCGATTTTCGATAAACTTCTTGTCGCAGAAGATGATTCTGTCATCGCCGCGAATCTATCAGAGTTCTACGTCATACCAGCCTCTAAAGATGACTTTGTTCGTGGCCGGTGGCCAGCGGGGTTTCCAAATGACACCCTGATGGTTTTTACTGCGCACAATCAAATATTCACGAGGGTTTTAAATTCGACCAATCAAGGAATTGCAGCTTCTCGAGATAAAGGCACAAGTTTTAATCTGCGCGAATCAGCTATTGCTCCGCACTTTATGGCGGTCGACAGTGCAGGAGTATTGTTCGCAGTCGACTCTAAAGGAGTCCTTGTCAAATCGACCGACAAAGGCAAAAAATTTGTTTCAGTAGGTGTAGTCGCAGCCGATCTGAAAGTTGTGGACTTCGCCATTGATGCAAACAATTGGTTATTTGTTTTGACCCCCCAAACTCTTTATTATTCAAGCAATGCCGGAAAAAACTTTAAGAGCATCCCGGCCAATCTTGGGCTTAATTTAGAAGACGATGAGTTCTCGGATTTCAAAAAAATGCTGATTCTAAAGAACCGTAGGGTTTTGATCTCAACGGGTAGCAAAGTTTTTATCTCTGAATAAGTTTTAGGAAAAAACTATGAACGTCGAAAACATCGGAAATTTTGAAGGCTCAAAGGTATTTCAAGCAGGGCTAGAATCAAATACGGGTGTTGAAATTCTATTTATGAGTTATGGCGCAATTCTCCGTGACTGGAAAGTGCCGGTTCATCATTCAAAGCGCTCTGTAGTTCTTGGGTTTAAACATTTAGAGTCTTACCTCAAAGATACAGAGCATATTGGTGCAATTGTCGGTCGAGTGGCCAATAGAATTCGCGGCGCTCGGTTTACGTTGAATGGCAAAACCTATCAGTTGCCTGCCAATGTCGGAGCAAACCATTTGCACGGTGGACCTAAAGGTTTGAGCCGACAAAATTGGACGCTCGATACCGATTCGCAAACAAATTCTGTAATTTTAAGCCTACATAGCCCCTCAGGTAATATGGGCTATCCAGGGGATGTAAAAATCAAAGCGGTCTATTCACTTAAAGACTATAAACTCAGTCTTAAGCTTTCGGCAGAAGTCAGTGAACCGACTCCACTGAGTTTAGTACAGCATCACTATTTTAATCTGTCGGGCGAAGGCTCGATTTTAGACCATCAGGTGCAGGTCGATGCGGCTCAGTTTACACCCCTGAGTGAAGAGCTCGTTCCGACCGGAGAGTTTCAGTCTGTTACGAATACAATATACGATCTTCGCCACGCTAAAGTTCAAAGAACCGCACAAGGTGATCCGCAAGCCTATGACATCAACTATGTCTTAAACCCGCATAGAGATCGTTATCTTGATACGGTTGCAATTGTTCAAGCTCCAGACAAATCACTTCAGTTAAAGCTTTATACCGATCAGCCGGGGCTACAGTTTTACAACGGGTATTATTTAAATATCGAAGACGACACTCTTTCGGGTAAGCCTTACGTAAGACATACCGGGCTTTGTCTTGAGGATCAGCAATTTCCAGATGCTTTGAACCATCGGCACTTTCCGTCCATCATTGTTGAACCTGGGAAAGCCTATCACCACGAATGTGAAATTGAGATCAAGCCACCATAACTGCCCCACTTGAGTGCGCGTTTTTAATTGGTCCTTGAGTAGTCTATTTCTCGACTGCAAGAAACTACTGGTTTTGAATATAGAGGTTCAGAACAAGCTCTAAGTTTTC
>CAZDFM010000101.1:0-7589 GCA_964504465.1 uncultured Pseudobdellovibrionaceae bacterium
AGCCAGTGCCGCCGTGCCCGCTGGCCCGGCGGTTCTGCAGGAGCGACGCAAGTCGAAGGCAATGCTGGTGGTTATAAAGAAGTGATCGCAAACATTCGCGGTAACAAGGTCTATAGCTTGCTAAAGTATGAAAGCGGCGTGCACAGAGTGCAGCGCGTTCCAAAAACCGAAACTCAAGGACGCGTACACACATCAACGATTACTGTCGCAGTTATTCCTGAGATGGAAGAAGTTGAAATTAAAGTGAATCCGGCTGATTTAAAAGTCGATGTTATGCGTGCAAGCGGCGCAGGCGGACAGCACATTAACAAAACAGATTCAGCTGTAAGGCTCACCCACTTGCCAACTAACACTGTAGTTTATTGCCAAGACGGGAGATCGCAGATTGCGAACCGTGAAAAGGCAATGAAGATTTTGTTGTCACGCTTACAGCAAGCCGAAGATGAACGAAAAGTTCGCGAAGCCTCTGATCAACGGCTTTCACAAATTGGAACCGGGGACCGGTCTGAGAGAATTCGGACTTATAACTTTCCACAAAGCCGAATCACCGATCACAGAATTGGTTTAACCGTTCATTCCATTCACGAAGTGATGCATGGGAAGTTTGATCCAATCGTTGATGCCCTCGTGACACATCACCAAGCCGAATCGCTTAAGAACCAAGTGAGTCAGTAAATGAGTTCCCGTGATGACGGGGCACTCACTTATCTCGGAGCCCTTAAACAAGTTGAACGCATTCTAAATGCAAAGTTCGGTAAAGAAGCCCGCTATGAGGCTGAAGCTTTACTGGCGGACTATTTGGATATCTCAAAGCCAAAGCTATACGCAAACAGCCAACAAAAACTAAGCCCGCAAGTTTTTAGAAAGCTTGAGGATATCGCCAAAGAAAGAAGCAAAGGTATCCCTCTGCAATACCTGCTTGGATGGAGTGAGTTTTTGGGTCTCAGGCTCGAAGTAAACTCGAACGTCTTGATTCCGCGTCTTGATTCGGAGTCGATGGTGATGGAAGGCATTGAACATTTACAGAGCCTCAAACTAAAAGCCCCTAAGGTTCTGGATCTAGGTGCAGGGTCGGGTGCTTTAGGTATGGCGGTATTAAACTTACTTCCAAATGCGGAACTGGTTTCAGTCGATACCTCTTCAACGGCGCTTGAAGTACTAAAGAGAAACACCTCAAAGTTTGGTTTCGCAAAACGACTAAAGGCTTTTGAGCTTGATCTCAATAAAGAGAGCAGCTTTGTCCAGCTCGCGGAGCTGAATGACGGGTTTGATTTAATCTTAGCTAATCCGCCCTACATTGATCCCGACGATCCCGACATTGATGCCAACGTGAAAACTCATGAGCCCAGTCTAGCGCTTTTTGCGTCAGAGTTGGGTCTGGAAAAAATCATTAAATGGAGTCAAAAAGCGACGGATTTGCTATCCTCAAAGGGTATCTATTTTTGTGAAAGAGGATGGAAGCAGGGACCGAAGGTAACTCGTTGGTTTTCTGAAAACGTTTCGAAGGACTTCGTGTTTCGTTTACACAAAGACCTTTCGGGCAACGATCGCTATTTCTCACTTCGAAGTAACAACAACATCTAGGTAGGTTTGGTTTATGGACAAGATGAAGATCACCGGTGGCAAAAAGCTTAAAGGCGAAGTTTTGGTTTCGGGAGCAAAAAATGCGGTCCTGCCTCTCATGTTTGCGAGTCTTCTTGCTGAAGGGGAGCACGAACTAGAAAATGTTCCGCACCTTATGGATGTCGAGTCCGCACGACAACTTCTTGAACATCTCGGTTGCACCACAAAACACGAAGGCACCAAACTTACGATTATTGTAGGAAAGCCAAAAGAATTAGAAGCTCCTTACGATATTGTTCGAAAAATGCGTGCAAGCATTCTTTGCCTCGGTCCTTTGGTTGCAAAATATGGAACTGCCAAAGTGAGTCTTCCCGGCGGATGTGCAATTGGCACTAGGCCTATTGATTTACATCTTGAAGCTATGAAGATTTTGGGCGCCGAAATCCAACTTGAATCTGGATATGTACACGCAAGTGCAAAAAAATTAAAAGGTGACAGAGTTCTATTTGAAACTGCAACTGTTGGCGGAACCGAAAATATTATGATGGCAGCCTGCCTTGCCGAAGGTAGAACGATAATTGAAAACGCGGCTAAAGAGCCAGAGATTGTTGACCTCGCCAATTACCTTACAAAAATGGGCGCCAAGATTACGGGCGCTGGAACTTCAATCATACATATTGATGGAGTAAGTTCTCTTAAGGCGGCTCGACATACAGTTATTGCCGACAGAATCGAAGCGGGAACGCTTTTAATCGCCGGGGCTATTACGGGCGGCGAAGTAAAAGTTAAAGGCATTCGCCCCGATGATATTGAAGCTTTGATTTCAAAAATGAAAGAAAGCGGCTTCACAATTAAAGAAGAAGCTAATTCGGTTACAGTTATGCCACTTTCAAAGTGGAAGGGAGTTGATATCACAACTTCTCCGCACCCGGGGTTTCCGACAGATCTTCAAGCACAGTTTATGGCCTTGATGACAGTAGCTGAAGGTACAAGTGTGATTTCTGAAACTGTTTTTGAAAATCGCTTTATGCACGTGCCGGAACTCGGACGTCTAAATGCAGACATCACTCCTAAAACTCGTGTTGCAGTAGTGAGAGGAAATTCTTCTGGCCTTAAGGGAGCTCCAGTTATGGCAACTGATCTACGAGCAAGTGCATGTTTAGTACTTGCAGGTCTAGTTGCTGAAGGAGAGACAGTCGTGGGCCGAATCTACCACCTAGACCGCGGCTACGAACAGCTTGAGAAAAAACTCGCGAGCCTCGGCGCTCAAATCGAAAGACTAAAATAGACCTGTTATTTCAGAGTCTTCTAGCTCACTTAAGAGTTTAGAGCTAGAATTTAGACATGGTCGAAAGCCGAAAGAAATGGATCATTAAAAATGTCGACGGGCTCGTATTGGGTCCGTATACGACTGAGCAGATTTTAAACAAAATCCGCTCGGGTGACTTTATGGGAGAAGAGTCTATTGCTCTTTACCCTGGAAGTCAGTGGCGCCCCATTTCACAAGATCCTCAATTTTATGATTCTTTACTTGAAGCGCTTTCGGGTCATGTTGCAGTCGATGTATCGGAAGACACCTTTGATCCTTCTCAACACACTAAAAAAAGCCGTGTTGATCCAGTTGATGAACCTGTACCTCGCGGTAAGAGTTCATCAAGCTCACACGAATCAATTGAAATTGAGACGGATGAAGATAGTGATGACGATGATGCGTTTACTTTATCCCGCACGTCACCACTTGATCCCATAGCAGAGGCAGAGACTGGAACAGGGACAGGCGCGGGGAGCGAAACAAGAACAGGGTCGGGGACTGCGAGCAGCTCGGGCAAGAGTTCTCGCGCGAGAAAAAAATCTAAAAAGTTTAAAGCCCCCAAGTTAAACGTCTTTAAAGATATTGAACTTGTGGATGTAAAAAAGCGTCTTAAGCTAGAGCTTGCAAAACGTGCAAGGCTTCCTCTTTTTGTTTTAGGTTTGGTTTTCTTAGCTGCGGTATTTTTACTGTCGCAAGAAGACGTCAAAGAAGAGCGTATTCGCTTATTGTCGCCGCAAATTAAAGCAACTGCGAATATGGCGCCAAAGACAGCTTTGGCAAAACTCAAACGGGCTTACGCGTATTTTTACCGAGATACCTACACAAGTTATCTTTCGGCTCAGAATGAACTTATCCAGACGATAGAAGGTTTTCCGAAAGAGCCGCGAAGTATGTCTTTGCTCTGTATGACTTACTTTGAACTTTGGCCTTATGCCTATCAGGACTCGCAAGACTTTGCGACGGTAAATAAAATGCTTCAGCTATCAAGTAAACTTGATCCCGCCGGGATTTTCTCTTCGACTTGCCGAGTGGTGGACCTTTTTGTTCGCGGCCGATTAGCTGAGGCAAAAAACTTAGTTGAATCTGTGCTTGAAGCTGAAGCCGCCCAAGGGAGAGCCCCTCTAGATTTTTATTATTTGAAAGCCGTCCTTCTTGCACAATCAAAAGAGTATCTAACAGCTATCGGATATCTACAGAGTGCACAAAAGCTTGAACCACAACGCTTTCGAGTTTTTGTTTACGAAGCCGAACTTCATATGAAGCGCGGCGATTACGTAACGGCAGCGAAACTTCTGCGAACAGTATTAAGTGCGCATAAAAATCATTCGATGGCTCAAATATTGATTGGGATTATTGAAGTTCGCCAATTTAGACATTTTGAAACTGCTCAAACTTTTCTAACCTCGGGACTAAATGGTGATTCAGTACCGAAGCAATTAGCTTCTGAGGGCTATTTTGCTTTAGCTGAAATTGCGATTCAAAATAATGATTCAGACGGAGCTCTCGAATACGCCCAAAAAGCTTATTCTTCGAATTCAGGAAATGAAGCTGCAAAAAACTTGATCTTAAAACTTGGAGGCGTTGAAAAGCTCAAACGCACAAAGCTTAAAGGACAGCAGCTTATTTTTGAAGGCGATCAGTTTGTAAGAGAAGGTGATTGCAATACCGCGCAAGCGCACTTTAAAGCGGCCTACGAACTTGATAAGAGTGCAGTAGCGGCGATGAAGGCCGGAAAATGTTTATGGCGTTTAAGTTTTTCGACCGAGGCAACGGAATGGCTTCAGCTCGCGATTAAAGCCGATGATAAACTCATTGAAGCTTACGTGATATTAGCGGACTACCACACCCAACGTTATAATTTTTCGGCGGCTGCACAAACACTCGCGCTCGCACAAAAGGTGTCTCCAAAAAGTTATGAAATCTATCGGGGTTTTGCATTAGTTGAACTTCGACGTAACAGCCCTAAAACTGCGCTCACCTATGGTAAAAAAGCTTTAGCGCTTTATGAAACGGACGTCGAAACTCACATCATCATGGCTGAGGCCTATATGATATTAAACGATTACCGACAAGGTTATGCTCATGGAGCCAAAGCAATTGAAATCGATGCGAACAACAGAAAGGCCCAAATTGTTTACGGTCAGGCCTTAGGCGGAATTCAGGGTATTGAGACGGGCCTCTCGCACATGATGAACCTAGTTCAAACTTATCCTTTAGTAACTGAATACCGAATGGCTCTTGGCAAGATGTACGCTCAAGACGAAAGATACAACCAAGCTGAAGAAATTTTTCTTCAGGTGATTCAAATCGAAGAAAAACCTAAAGAAGCCTATTTAGAGTTGGGAAAGGTTTTGCGGAAGCTCGACAATTTTCAGCCGGCACTTGATGCTTTTCTTAAAGCTGCGGCCTTAGACCCGGCAGATGCCGAACCTTTGTTTCAGTCGGGCATGCTCCATTTACAAATTAAAAAACCGACCGATGCTATGATGCAATTTCAGAGAGTTTTAAGAATCAACCAGCGATATCCATTGGTTCATTATTGGCTCGGCAAAGCGGCGCTTGAAAATGGCGATCCCAACGAAGCTCTTAATCAATCAACTGAAGAGCGAAAAATTAATCCGAACATGGCCGATGCCTATCTGCTAGCGGCCGAAGCTTATACAAAATTAAACCAGTACTCGCTTTGCGCTCAAGAATATCAAAAAGCGATTAAATTACGGCCTCAAGGTGCTAATATTTATGTTAATCTAGCTCGGTGTTATCGACTAGCAGGTAACCTGGATGTAGCCGAAGCCATGCTAAACCACGCAAGCACTCAAGAGTCAGGATTTGCGCCGATTTACCGAGAGCAGGGCGAGGTTTACGAAAGGCGCGGAGACTTTGAGCGCGCGATCGAAGCCTACAACCAGTATTTTGTGTTAAATCCGAATGCTCCTGATCGAGAACAAATCGAACAGCGCATAGGGAATATGGGCCGATAATTAGGGAGAACATCATGTCAAATTTTACAGATACCTTGCAGCATAAAATTAAAACTTCCTCGGCAGGCATTGCCACTTTTGTTCTAAAGGTTGTTTCAGGCTTTGTGCTGGGTTTAACATTCGCTTTGATCGGCGAACAGGCCACGGGATATGGAACTATTGGCTTTATTCTGGTTCTTTTAGTTACGACATTGGTGTTTGTGAAAATCACAAAACCTTGGACAGTGGTGCCTGTTCTGGTTTTTGACCTTGTTATGATCTTGATTGGCTTGCTACTCCGCATGTATATTCTGGTCGCTCCAGGGGCTTAGCAGCCCCTTTTTACCAAGGATTCTTAAATGATTGATATTAAAGCTCTCGAGCGCACTGAGGCTCAGCCTGGTTCACAAAAAACTTATCTCGAAGAATACAAAGAGAGTCTCGCGAGCCGTGGAGAAGATCCTTCACAACTAGATGAACTTTTTGAAATCAATAAAGAGCGTAAAAGCTTAATCACAGAAAAAGAATCTCTTCGCGCTGATCAAAATAAAGTGGGCGAAGAAGTGGCTCGTAAGAAGCGCGCTAAAGAAGACGCTTCAGAGATTTTGGCTGAGATGCAAACCTTGAGCGCAAAAATTAAAGATCTCGATGTTAAAGTTACCGAGATCGAAAAAGTTTTAAACCAGAAGCTTTTACGTTTTCCGAATAAGGTTCATGCTTCAGTTCCAGTTGGCAAAAGCGAAGCCGACAATGAATTAGTTAAAACTTGGGGTGAACCCACGGCTTTTAAATTTAAAGCAAAAGAGCATACAGAACTCGGAGAAAAGCTAGGCATCTTAGATTTTGAACGGGGAACAAAAGTAGCAGGCGCCCGTTTTACTTTCGTAAGGGGAGCCGCCGCAAGAATCGAGCGGGCACTTATTCAGTTTATGCTCGACACTCATGCTACTCAGCACGGCTATGAAGAAATTCTTCCGCCTTTCATTGTGAACTCAAATTCACTTCAAGGAACAGGTCAGTTTCCAAAATTTAGAGACGATGTATTTCACCTCGAAGGAACGGACTATCATCTCATTCCGACCTCAGAAGTTCCGGTAACAAACTATTTTGCCGATGAAACTTTAAACGAATCAATGCTTCCTAAATACTTCACTGCTTATAGTCCCTGCTTTAGATCAGAGGCGGGAAGTCATGGTCGCGACACAAAAGGTTTAATTCGTCAGCACCAGTTTAATAAAGTTGAGATGGTGATGTTCGCCCATCCAGATCATTCTTATGAAGATCACGAAAAGATGCTGAGCCACGCTGAAAAAATCCTTCAGCTTTTAGAACTTCCTTATCGCGTGATGAATTTGTGCACCAAAGACATTGGCTTTGGTGCAGCAAAAACTTATGACCTCGAGGTTTGGCTTCCAGGGCAAAACGCTTACCGTGAGATCAGCTCTTGCTCGAACTGCGAAGACTTTCAAGCCAGACGGGCCAACATTCGTTTCAAATCAAGCGACCCAAAGGCTAAGCCTCGGTTCGTTCATACCTTAAACGGCTCGGGCCTTGCGGTCGGCCGTACCCTCATTGCGATCTTAGAGAACTATCAACAAGAGGATGGGAGCATTTTAATCCCCAAAGCCTTACATCCTTACATGAGTGGGCTAACTAAAATTGAGGCAGCAGCGCGTTAAGCGTGGGAGTTTGCCGAGTTATCTAATATATCTCTGTGTTCCAGACAAGATGCGGAGAGGTGGCAGAGCGGTTGA
>CAZDFM010000102.1:0-7581 GCA_964504465.1 uncultured Pseudobdellovibrionaceae bacterium
TATTAAGCCCGGGGCAACCGTAGGCTTTTTGAAGTATTCCTGCTGTGAGCCTTACGGCTTCGCTTATTTCAGCGTGTTCTTCTACTTTGAGCTTACTAAGATCACCACAATGTCTGGTCGGTAAAATGAGTACATGCCCATTGTTATAAGGATACTTATTGAGCATGACTAATACGGTGGAGTTTTGAAACAGAACTAAACTATCTAGACTTACGCCCGCTTTAAGCGCGCTACAAAAAACACAACCTTCAACTTTTACGAGTTTGCGAACGTATTTAAAACGGTCTGGCCGCTGCATAAAATCGCGCTCTTGAGGCCAGATGTCTTGAAGGCCAGCCGACAAATTTAAAGCTGGCGCGGTCTTCAATTTTTTTGATTTAGCACGGGGCTGAGCTTTCGCTGTTTTTTTAGCTGAACTCTTTGCCTTACTTTTTACAGCCTTTTTAGCCATGCCATCCTCGTGAGTTTAGAACGCGTGAGGCATCATATAAAGAGGTTTACCCGCGAGCTTTAGTTTGCTGAATTTCTCTGCTAACTGTTCAAGCGCACTGCTGCGACTCTCGACTTGTTGCAAGTACTCCATCAAACTCTCAGGCTGTTTTTTGGGTTTGAAAAGTTCAGGATCTTTTCCAAGACCTGCCATTGTCCCAATTTCGCGGCGAGCATCTTCAAAAGTTCCAAGTTGATCTGCAAAACCCAACTTTACCGCGGACTCACCGTTAAAGACTCGGCCATCAGCATATTTGTCTACGACATCACGAGAAAGTTTTCGACCTTCCATGACTGCAGTTTTAAATTGCCCATGAACTTCATTAATAAGTTCTTGAAAAAGCGCACGCTCTTCTTCGGTCATCACACGATTTGGAGAACCTGAATCTTTAAACGCACCCGTTTTAAGAACATAAAAATCAAGCTTCGCCCACTCATAGAGTTTTTCTAAATAAGGAAACTGCATGATGACTCCAATTGAGCCCACCATCGTCCCCGGATTTACAAAAATCTTATCTGCAGCGACCGCCACATAATAACCACCGGATGCGACTAAACTCGAACAAGTCACAACAACAGGTTTCTTAAGTTCTTCACGAATACGCTTAATCTCGGTGTAAATCTCTTGGCTTGGAGCAACCGCTCCGCCAGGCGAATCGATTTCAATCAAGATACCTTTAATCTCATCACGACGAGCATGTTTGCGAATAAACTCTAAAGTATCTTTCCCATCCAAAATCACACCCGTAAGATCAAGGTGCAAAATCGAAGGTGCCGTCACACGAGCTTCGTTAGGATTAATCAATCCCACCACTCCGGCAATCGCAAACCCAACTACCAAAACCATAATGATCGAAAAAACGATAAAAATTGTCCCAAAAAACTTTCGCATGATTTTCCTTTTGCCGACTCGGCTATCAATCCAGAGCCATTAACTCTAACCACAATTACCGACCTCTGCACCCCAAAATGTGTTTACCACTAAAAACTTAACGGCCCGCACACAGATTTGCTTTTAAAAAACGGCGCTCACGTCTCCCATCAAGCGGCTAGGTGGCATTGTGCCTTTATTGGGACCACGCCCTCCAGGCTCGCTGCGGGTGGGTACCCCATCCAGCCTCGCCGGCCGCTGCCGCCGCAGAGGATCCCAATAAAGGCACAATGCCACCTAACCACTTGATGGGAACGGAGGTTTTTTAAAATAAGTTGCGCACGAATTAAGCTTTAGAGAAAAAATTTGGATTGAAAGCTCGCTATAGAACTTTGGATTTTTAAAACTGAATAAATCGAGTTTTGAGAATTAGGATAGGTTTTTATTTTGGCTTTCTTTTTCTTCGTACAATTTTTTAAAAAAGGTCGCGTTCCGGCGGTGGTTCGGTAGAGGGTGTATCCCCTTTTGGCGGGAGTCTGCGGCCGCATGGATGCGGTACCCATCCGCAGCAAGCCTGGAGGGCGTCTCCCTACAAAGGGGATATATGCCTCTACCCAAACCCCAACGGACACGTGGGTCCCTTTTTTAAGCAGATCTGTGGGAGAAAAAAAAAGCCAGGTGCTAAGACCTGGCTTTATGAGTCGCAATAAAAAACGCGATTCTATTCTTGTTTTTTATCTTCCATAGAAGCTTTCAAAGTGTCTCCGAAAAGATCTCCGAGGCTTGTTTTAGAAGTTGAAGTGGCTTTTTTAACGTAGTCCTCAACATCAACTTGAGTTTCTCTCAATTTAACGAGTTTCGCGCTCAAGCCAATTTTTCGGGCATCTCTATCAATCGTGATGATTTCCGCTCTTACAGAGTCGCCAACTTGAACCACATCTTCGGGTTTATCCACACGTTTTGTGGATAACTCAGAGATGTGAATGAGGCCTTCAATGTCAGATTCGAGTTCAACAAACACACCGAAATCTGCTGTCTTCACAACTTTTACGTCGTGTTGAGAACCAATTGGATATTTGTCTTCGATTTGCGCCCAAGGATCTGCTTCGAGTTGTTTAATGCCGAGTGAGAATCTTTCGTTTTCGATGTCTACACCAAGTACAACCGCTCTAACTTTGTCACCTTTTTTGAACATCTCTGAAGGATGATTGATTCTCTTTGTCCAAGAGAAGTCAGAAATGTGAACGAGTCCGTCAATGCCTTCTTCAATACCTACGAAGATACCGAAATCAGTAACTGACTTAACTTCACCTTCAATGATGGTTCCAGGAGGATATGTTTCTTTCATATCAACCCAAGGATTAGTTTCAAGCTGCTTCATACCTAAGCTAATGCGGCGATTTTCGCCGTCAACTTCAAGAACTTGGCAAGTCACTTCATCGCCAACTTTTACAAGTTGAGATGGGTGCTTAACTCTCTTCGTCCAGCTCATTTCAGAAACGTGGATCAAACCTTCAACACCTTCAGAAAGCTCAACAAAAGCTCCGTAGTCTGCAAGGCTGACGATTTTGCCAGAGATTTTTGCGCCAATTGGGAAGCCTTTAGAAACAGAATCCCATGGATCTTCTTTAAGTTGTTTTAGACCTAAGCTTACGCGTTCTTTTTCGTTGTCGAACTTAAGAACTTTTACGTCGATTTCGTCACCTACATTTACAAGCTCAGAAGGATGCTTTACGCGGCCCCAGCTCATATCTGTAATGTGAAGAAGACCGTCCATACCACCAAGATCAATGAAAGCACCGTAGTCAGTGATATTTTTTACGATACCACGAACCAATGAACCTTCTTTCATTGCATCGAGAGTTTGAGAACGTAAGTTCTCACGCTCTTGCTCAAGAAGAGCACGGCGAGAAAGAACAATGTTTCCACGTTTTTTGTTAAACTTGATAACTTTGAATTTATATTTTTTGCCGATGTAAACGTCCATATTGCGGACGGGGCGTAAATCAATTTGAGAGCCAGGTAAGAATGCTTTCACGCCGATATCGACAGAAAGACCGCCTTTAACCTTCGCGATAATTGTACCCTCAATAACTTCTTCGTTTTCAGCTGCTCTCGAAATATCTGTCCAGGCACGAAGCATGTCAGCTTTATCTTTAGAAAGAACAACCATCCCATTTTCGTTTTCAATACGGTCGATGTAAACTTCTACAGTCTCACCGATCTCAATAGGATTTTGACCTTCAACTACGCGAAATTCAGAGATTGGAATCAAACCTTCTGATTTATAGTTAATGTCGACAAGTACGTAGTCTTCTTGAACTTCAACCACATCGCCTTTTACGACGTCGCCGACTTTAAAATCTCTTTCATCAAGAGACTTAACAAAAAGGTTCTCAAAAGCAGATTTAGAGTCAGTATCCACTTCACCAAATTTGCTTGGATTTGCTTCTACTTGTTGGTCTTGCGCATCGAGCGCTGCCAGTACTTTTTCTCTTTCAATCTGTGCTTTTGATTTTGATTTACTCATATTCTCCATCGCTTTCAAATAATACCTCCTGCTGGTCTCGACCTCAGCCGAAACCGTTCCCTCCTATGCATTATGTCTGCATGAATAGATTTACAAACCCGCGTAAGAGAGAACCATTGTTTATAGACGCTAAGATATTAATGTCAAAGACAATTATGCAGTTGTTACTTATAGTTTGAGGCGTGCTTGGATCAAGGCTTCAACCCAATCCACAACCTGCTCGAGGTTCATTTCACTGGTATCAACAACTTGAGCATTTTCAGGCACTTGCAGAGGAGCGGCCTTTCGGTTTTGATCCTGATCGTCTCGGATCTTTTGCTTTTCGAGGATCTGGCCGTGATCGGTGCCCTCTTCTTTAGCGCGTCGAGAAGCCCGGCTTTCACTATGAGCGGTCAGATAGATTTTCACATGTGCCTGGGGAAATACTACAGTTCCACAATCCCTTCCTTCGGCCACTAAACCACCCGAAGAACCGCGGCCAAACGCGCGCTGAGCTTCAAGTAAAGCTTCACGAACTTTTGGAAAATGACTGATTTTAGAGGCCGCATCGCCGACTTCTTCCATATAAATACTGTCGGTGACGTCTTTACCTTCAAACACGACACGCGTTTTTACGGGGTCAGTTTTAACTTGCCAGCGCGGCGAAGTCGCAAGCTCCACAAGTTTAGATTCGTTATCGAGAGGAGTTTTTGTAAGTTGAGCAATTAAAGCAAGGCCGCGATAAAAGGCGCCCGTTGAAAGCCATTCCCAACCGAAGTGACTGGCAACTTCTCGGCTCACAGAAGATTTACCTGAAGCTGCGGGACCATCAATTGTGATTACATACTTCGCCATGAAATCGATTCTTTTTTCGCTGTTGAGAGACCTATAGTTTTCGGTTTCCATCGCCGTCAAACATCCCTGTTTAAGTGACCCATCAATATCGCTACAGTTTTGGAACTTCTTCAAGTACCTGCTTCAGTGCTGCGATGCCGATTTCATTTTCTTTTCGAGTTCCTACACTTAAACGAAGATGGCGCGGGAATCCATAGTTTTTCACCGGCCTTGCAATCACACCACGGCGAAGCAGAGCTGTGAATACTTTTGTAGCATCGCGGAGAGTGTCAAAAAACACAAAGTTACCTTGCGAAGGACAATAAGGAAGCTTCATCTCATCTAAATTCTTATAAAAGAAATCTAAACCCTCAGAATTGTTCGCTTGGACCTTTTTAATATAGTCATGATCTTTTAAAACGCCGAGAGCTGCGGCTTGAGCGAGTGAGTTCACATTAAAAGGATTGCGAACGCGGTTTAATAAATCCACCGTTTGTGGGCCCGCGACGAGCCCTCCTAACCGAAGTCCCGCGATCCCAAATACTTTGCTCATCGTTCGCATTACGCAAAGGCGTGGAAACTTTTTAAGGAGCTCTAAACCTTGTGCATAATCTTGGGCGCGCACAAACTCGACATAAGCTTCATCTAATACGGTCAGGACCTCTTCGTTTTCGTGGGCCGCTTCTAAAATTTCATTGAGTTCGTTTGCATTAAGATAAGTCCCCGTGGGGTTATTCGGATTCGCAATAAATAAAAGTCGAATTTTAGACTTTGCTGAATTTTTAAGCTCCTTAATCAAAGCTTTAGAATCAAAGCGGAAGTCAGGAGTTAAGGGTGTCTCGATGACTTTTACGCGGGCCGCCTGAGCGCACACAGCATAAGCGACGAAAGCCGCTTGCGAAGTTAGAATCGCTTCACCTGGTTCACAGTAGATTCGAATCAAGAGATCTATAAGTTCATTTGAACCGTTTCCGAACACGATGGATTCGGGATTTACACCGTAATGTTTTCCCCACGCTTGCTTCAGCTCGAAACACGAGGGGTCTGGGTAACGATGCAGGTCTACTAATGCCGCCTGAATAGCCTCAATGGCCTTGGGACTCGGGCCGAGCGGGTTTTCGTTACTCGCGAGTTTATAGACATCCTCGAGACCGAATTCGCGTTTGGTCTCTTCGATGGGTTTTCCGGGGGAATAGGGAACTAAATTCAGAATTTCGCTGGATACTCGCAAAGTGTAATCCCTTCTTTTGTCATTCGGAAATATATGCCATATACTTATCAATTCAAATTTGAGGATACAAGATGGCGAAGTCTTTATGTTTGAGTTTGGGCGAATTTTTTGCTGAGGTTAGTCTAAAAGAGGCTGGCAAAAAGGAAATCCGTTCGACTCGTTGGCCCACTTCCAAGAGCTCTTTAGAAAAGGGCCTGCAATCCTTTTTAGCGAGTCATTTATCTCCCGACGAACTTTCTGAAATCACAGAAATTCAGGTCAACCTTCCAGTTTTAGAGTCTCTCCTGCGTCGACGTTTAGGAAATCCACCCGCGTTCTTCACAACCGAAGGTTTTGAAAACTGGCTCGAAATGAATTTGCCTGTTGAGCCCCAGCACTTTTGCCTGAAGCCTAAACGCGTTCGCTCTCCTTTAGATAGCGATATGGTATTTGGAATTTCTGAACGTATCGACACTGAAGGCAAAGTGGTGCGTCCGCTTGAAATTTCTGAAATCGATTTTTTGATTTCAAAACTTAAAATGAACGAAGTCAAATGGGTCGCAGTTGGACTGCTTCATGCCGATAAGAACCCCGAACATGAAAACAAAATGGCCGACATTCTTATTGAGCAAGGCTTTGAAGTCATAAAGTCTTCAAATTTTAAAAGCGATGCCGAACGTCCTCGTTGGTGGGCTGCGATTTTAACTGCGTATTTAGCGCCTCTTGCAATTGAACGTGTAGCAGATGTTAAAAAAGTTTTTGAAACCTTGGGTCTTACTGCTCCTGTGCAGTTTTGGACGGGCTCAGGATTAAAATCCGAGTGGAGAGTTGAAGACACCCTTGAGTTGTTGTTTGGCTCAAGCCAGATTGTGAAAACTTGGTGCGCAAAAAATTCGATCCCAGGAACCTTGTTTGTCGATCTCGAAGGTTTTTACTTACAGAACAACACCACCCCGCAAGAGACTTCAAAGAGCCGTCGGTGGAATAGCGAACTAGGACCCGTGGCTTTTGAAGGTTGCTACTGGAAGAAACTTCCGATTCAGCCGACTTCGACTCTGACCGACTCATGGTTGGGCGGATTAGATTTTAGCCAAACCGAAGTAGGCTTTGAGCCTGGCCCGATCAGCATGGGGCGAGGTCTTGTTCCATGTTTTATCGACAGTCTTAATTTGATTGATTCCGAAGATAAGATTCTAGGTTTTAGCGAACATCTACAAGCCAAAAGCAAAACTCGAATTTCTGAAGCCGTTTCGACTTTAGCTCGAAACTTTACGTCGAAAGACGAATGGGCCGACGTGAAAGAGTTAACAGAAGATCTCTGTGACTTGGGTCTTCGCCAAATTTTGCGCGAGTTTATTCATCCCTTAGGGGCTGAGGTTTTTATCACGGGTGGAATGGCCTCGATAATTTCTAAAAAACTTCAAAAAGTTTCGGGCCTTCCCGTTAAAATTAAAGCGAACCCTTCAATGCTGGGTGAGCTTGCCCTTGGAGGCCGAGCCTAATGCGTCTTGAGAGCCAGTACATCGAATTTCAAAGTTTTTTAAAACGCAGTCTCGCGGGCTTTCCAACTGCAATGTGGCTCAACGATGAAGGTGAAATTTTAGAGATACAGTATTCGCAGATCGAGGATGTTGGAACTCTGCCAACAGCGGCGCAAACTGCACACAA
>CAZDFM010000103.1:0-2727 GCA_964504465.1 uncultured Pseudobdellovibrionaceae bacterium
AGTTCCAGGGTTAGCTGGTTCATCAATTTTTTCGACCTGAACTTCAAAGCTAGTATCAGACTTAACATATTTTTTGATTCGGCCTTTAGAAACACCTTGAATCAAAACTTTTACGCGTCCATCAGAAAGCTTTCGCATTCTCATGATCATCGCAATTGTTCCGACTTCATAGATTGAGTTTTCAGTTGGCGTCTCTTCGCTTATTTCTTTTTGCGAAGCCAAGAAGATCAAGCGATCTTTTGCTAGTGACTCTTCTACAGCCTTAATAGATGACTCTCGTCCTACATACAGAGGAAGAATCATATATGGAAAGACTACGATGTCTCTAACAGGAAGCATCGGGAGTGTTTCGGGGATCGAGATGGATTTGTCGTCAAAGTTCATTCTTGCCTCCGCAATGGCGGGAAAAGGATCAATGCTTTATTTACTTCTAAGTAACTTGTCGGCGTTCGTATGAGGGGGCTTTAATGTGAATACACTCTTAAAAGGTCTGGAATTTAACGGATTTTTTGAAAACTAGATGTCAAACAAATGACTTAGGCGTGGGCTAGGGCGTGATACCGCCGTCAATAGTTGCAAGACCTTAGTCTTTGATCTTTCGTGAATAGCAAGTTGACGTTCTACGTGAAATAAAATTGCACACCTAGCCCTTCGGCTAAAGTGAATGCTGACGAAATGTTGCTGTAGTGGAATTTGATGAGCACCATTGAGAACTGATGCTCTCAGGCGAGTTAGATTTTCTAAATGCGACTGATACGACATGAGTGCCATGACTTAAATCTAGTAAACGATCGGCTATGTGTCACGGTTTGCAGGTCACTGAGAGCAGCCTTTGCGAAAACTAAACAAAGTTACTGTCCAGAGTATCTTCGCTTCACCGCTTCTCGAATTTCGGCGCCCTCAATAGAAAGTCGTGTCCAAGGTATAGCTAAAAGTCTTTCGATTTCGATGGGTTCTTCGGTTTCTTCACAATAGCCAAAACGACCGTTTTCGATTCTCGCAAGTGCGCTTTCAACTTCTAAAAGTTTTTCTCGGGTACGTTGTTGAGAAGTGAGCATTTGGTTTTCAGTCATCATACTGGCTGATAAATCTGCTTCGTCACCGCGAAAATCTCGAGCCGAAAATTCGATCCGGTGATTGTGGATTTGATTTAAGAGTTCTTTTTTAGTCTGAATCAGTTTCGCTTTGCATTCCGCAACAAGCGCTGCCTTATTTACCTTCATAGCCTCTCCCCCTGGTCCTTTTATCGAGATCTTATTCTCGATGTTGCCAAGCCCTTTTTTAAAAGGGCTCGCTGGCAATTAGGACAGGCGAAAGTAGAGGTCCGGTTAAAACTTTAGCGCGAAAGGGCTGGTCGCCCCGTAGATTTCTTTGTAGGTGCTGGCGTATTGGCTTTGGAGTCGGCAAACCGTACGATTTTGCCGTCTTCAACGGTAAGGCTGACTAGGGGTCGTTGAAACTCTCTATTACTGTCGACTTGAAGGTTTCCAATTGCTCCAGGCAAAGAATCAGAGGACTTCAACGCAGAGGCTAGACCCAATCGAGTGCGTTCACCGCCTGCAATGAGAGTTCGTAACATCATTCCAGTATCGTAGCCTTGCACTTCAAATACCCCGGGATCATCACCGAAAACGGCTTTAAACTGTTTAAAGAACCCAGAGTTTTTAAACGAATCATCGGTTTGCAAAACCGTATCTACAAACAATGCTGAATTAATATGACGGCTTCCCTTTTTGATCAGAGCATCAGAGTTCCATAGGTTAGTTCCAAGTAAACGAACATGATCTACGTCATGAAAGGCCAAAGTCGGGGCAATGAGCGAAACGGCTCTAATACTATCGGGAATAAAGATAGCGTCGAAGTCGACTGCGGGTGGAAGCAAATCGTCAGGCATTGATTCTCTTGCGCGAGGTGAAGGGTTCGCTTTTAGCCAGTTTCTAGCAAGTTCTCGGTATTCATCTTGTCGATCTTCGACATAATAAGTGCCAACAAGACGCTGAACAGGACCACCGAAGTTAGTATCGGTGGGGTTATAAGTTTGAGCCGCAACGATTTTTCCGCCGCGAGCTAGGATTTCGTCCCAAAAAAGATTCGCATACTCGATACCGTAAGCATCATTTGGATAGAGAATAGCGAACTTCTTAAGTCCCATCGTGTTCATAGCTTCGTGAGCGAGGTGCCGAACTTGCATTTCGCTAGTAATTGAATTTCTAAAAACCGTACTTCCTACTTGTGTAATTCCAGCACTCTGCGAAAGATTGATCGAAGGAACTCCCAATTCATCGGCCTTAGATGCAACAGCGGTTGCCGTCTTTGAATCAAGACTTCCAACAATTGCGATGACATGATCTTCAGTAACAAGTCTTTCTACAGCTCTTCGAGCTTGGTCAGGATTTCCTTCGCTGTCTATAACTGCTAATCTAAAGTCGGATCGATCTTTTCCATAAACACCAAGACCTAACTGCAGCCCTTTGAGGGTTCTATAAGCGACATTTGAGTAGCGACCGCTCAACGGTAAAATAGCCCCAATGGTTTTAGGGCTAACTTGTCGTCGAGCATCGATTTGAGAAATAGAACTTCGCGCTTGCTCAGCAAGATCAGAATCAGGGGCGATTGAAATCACATCCGACAAATATGAACGAGCCCGACGAAAATCGCGCTGTTCGAAATAAATTCGGCCCAGTTTAAAGGTAGCATTGAGTTGAGCAAAATCAAATTCTCCACGAG
>CAZDFM010000103.1:2737-7563 GCA_964504465.1 uncultured Pseudobdellovibrionaceae bacterium
TTTCTAGTTCATCTGGTGTAAGTCTGGATTCTACAAAATCAATCGCCTTCATCTTATGACCATTACGTGCCGAGACATCTGAATCGTTTTGTGCCAGGTAAACCATCGCTCTTAAAGCGTCAAGACGATCACCAACCTGAGCCAAAATGGTGTAGCGAAGTTTGTAGTTTTCAACTTTTAAAGTGTCTGAAATTCCGGGAATCTTAATGCTTTCGTTTGTAAGGCTCAGAGCTTCATCAAACCGACCGAGTCTGTATAATGACCGGGCTGCCCAGAGAAGTGCTTCAGCTTCTTTCGGAGAGAAGACGTCAGAGTTCACGATTCCAATAAAAGACTCGTAAGACTTATTAAAGTCTCGAGCTTCGTAATAGATTTTACCAAGCATTAGGTAAGAGTCGTCAGCCGCATCTGAATTAGGGTGAGACTGAACAATTTGAGTTAAACGTTTTGAAGCGGTTCGGACATCGCCAGCCGCAATTTCAATCTGTGCACGTTCTAATTCTTTTTGAACGTTGGGAGCGGCTTGTTCAGGCGGTCGTTTTTTCGGCCGGCTTGTGCAAGAAACTGCAATAAAAACTAAAAGCGCGATCAGGAGATATCTTTTTAGGTTCATTTTCTCATCCTTAAGACTTGTTGAACTTTATCTTTAAACTCATTTACGGAAGGACATTTGTCGGCCAAAGATCTGAGTTGCTCAATAGCAGCTTTCTCGCTGGCATTTACTTCTTTAGGGATTTCGATGGCAGCCTTAACTAACATGTCGCCAAAGCCGTAACCTCCGACTTCAGGGAAGCCTTTTCCTTTTAGACGAAAGATCTGACCGTTGTGTGTTCCGGGCGGCACTTTCAAACTTGCTTTACCCGTCAGAGTGGGAATTTCTATTTGAGTTCCAAGAATTGCGTCCGTAAAAGGAAGCGGCAGCTCTAATAGCAAGTCATTATCTTTTCGTCTAAACAAGGGGTGATCTTGGAAGGTCACGATGACGTAAAGGTCTCCGGGTTTTCCTGTAGCCGCATCGCCCTCGGCACGTAGCTTTAAGCGTTGGCCGTTTTTAACTCCAGCTGGAACTGTGATTGAAAGCCGCGCAGTTTCTTCTTTGGCTCCACGACGACGTACAAAGCTAATCAGTTTTTCACAACCTGTGGCCGCTTCTTCAAGGGTAATAGTTAAAGTGTATCGAAGGTCGGCCCCGCGACTTCGAGTTGAAAAGTCAGGTCCTCTTTGTTGCCTGCGAGCTCCTCCAGGAGCACCAGTAAAGAAATCGTTAAAGAAATCTCCGAATGCATCCTGGAAATTTTCGGGATTACCATTAAACCCACCTTGGAATCCACCAAAACCCTCGAACGGATTTCCTCCAGCATGTGCTCCAGCAGTCGCTCCTACGTGTCCAAATTGGTCATACATTTGTCTTCGTTTTGGATCGCGCAAAACTTCATAGGCTTCGCTGATTTCTTTAAAACGATCTTCGGCTACCTTATCCCCAGGGTTTTTATCTGGGTGAAATTTCATAGCCAACTTACGATAAGCCTTCTTGATCTCGTCCATACTGGACGTGCGGGTGACCGAGAGAATTTCGTAATAATCTTTTTTACTCAATGAACTTCTCCAGATTTTTCATCTTCATCGCTTTCGATAGGTTCGGTAGCCACCACGACTTGGGCGGGCCGAATCATCCGGTCATGCATTTTGAATGCTTTCTTAAACACACGCGCAATCTTCCCCGGAGGATAAGCCGATGTTGGCTCAGTTCCTAAAGCTTCATGTACACTGGGATCGAAATTTTCACCTAAAGGGTCAATTTCTTGAATACCAAAGCGGCTCAGCAAAGTTCTTAGGTTAGTAGCCGTCATCTGGACGCCCTTAACAAAACTCTCCAAATTTTCGCTCGTCACATTTGAGTTTAAGGCCAAGTCGAAGGTGTCGACAACATCCAGTAATTCACGGGCCATTCGCTCACTGCCATATTTGATGAGCTCCGAGCGTTCCTTTATCGCATTTTTACGAAAGTTATCAAACTCCGCACGTAAATAGAGATAATCGGTCTTAATTTTTTCGAGCTCTTTGGCAGTTTCACTCTCGGAACTTTTTTCATCGTTAATAGACTCTATCTCAAAGCTCTCGGGAGAGTCGCTAGATTCAGAATCACCAGAATCTCCAAATTGCGACTTTTTATCTTCAGACAAGGAAACACCTCCAAAACAAAGAATTTATCATAAGCAGAAACTCTAGATTTGTCTTCAATATGCTACTTGAAATATGGGTTCTAAACGGGCCCTGTCAAACGGGCCTGAAGCCCAAAAGGTTTAAAAGGTGAGTTCTAAGAGAACTTGATTTAAAAGGCGCTCTCCGTCTGTGCTTAGACGCCAGTGCGATTCGGTTTCAAATAACCATCCCTTATTCTGCAGAACGCGCAAACGTCCTATGGCTTCGATCTCATAGAGGTCGGGATATTTCTTTTGCGCTGCATCTTTTGAAAGCCCTTTCGGTTGTCTAAATGCCATATGGCAGAAGTCAGAAAGAGATTCTCGGACATTTAAAAATTCCTTCTGAGCCGCAGGAACGAAGCTGTGGGGCAAATCCTCAGGGGAGCCGGAGTTGCTGACCTGATGTGCATATTCATCAAAAGATTTCGGATTCCAATATCGAACTCCCCACTCTGGAGAAGTGGAGTAAGAGTGAGCACTTAAACCCAGACCCCAGTAGTCTCGATCATTCCAATAAGTGAGATTGTGTTTGGATTCAAAGCCGGGCACCGCGTAGTTGCTGATTTCATATTTTTCGAGCCCTGCACCAACTAAGTGCCGATCGATCAATTCAAACATTTCAATCTGTTCTTCTTCAGGAGCCCGACCGAGGGACATAGGGTGGCCCTCTGGTACCGTTAGACAATAAAGACTCATGTGTTGGGTCTTAAACTCCAGCGCTTCGCGCAGATCTTCTTTAAGATCTGTTAAACTTTGACCGGGTAATGCAAAGAGCAAATCAAATGAGAACCGGAGTTTGCGATCGAGCAACATCTGCAGTGTTTTTCGGGTGTCATCTGCTGAGTGCTTGCGACCACATACCTTTAGTAGCTTGTCATTGAAGCTCTGCGCGCCGACGCTAAATCGGTTAATGCCCATTTGTATGTAAGCGTCTAACTTTTCCTGGTCTATAGTCGCGGGGTTGATCTCGATCGTGATTTCTTCAATTTTGTTAAATTCAAAGCCTACGTTGTTTAGTTCATTGAGTATGGCTAGAATGTGTTTGGGTTCGAGAATAGAGGGAGTTCCTCCTCCGAAAAATATCGTGGAGATTTTCTTACTCGGAACTCTCGCATGTCGCTGTCGAATTTCTTTGAGAATTAGCTGGATATATTCTTCAGGCGGCATGATCTGAGATTGTTCAAAGGTAGTAAAGTCGCAGTAGCGGCATCTTTGAACGCAGTAAGGAATATGCACATAAACGGATAGGCTCACAGAGAGGTTTTAGAGGATGTTCAAGAAAATTCAATTAAAAAACGGACTCGATGTATTGCTAGTGGAAAGCCACAAGTCGCCGGTGGTCTCAGTTCAAATGTGGGTCCATACTGGAAGCGCAGATGAGAAAAAAGGTGAAGAAGGCATCAGTCATTTTATCGAACATCTCGTCTTTAAGGGTACGCGAAAATACGGTGTAGGAGAGATCGCCTCAACAATCGAAGGCTCTGGTGGCGAACTGAACGCCTATACCTCATTTGACCAAACTGTATTTTACGTGACGATTTCAAAAGAATTTTTAGATACCGGCCTAGAAACAATCTCAGAAATGATGGGCTTTCCAAAATTTGATTCCAAAGAAATAGATAACGAACGAGAAGTCGTCATCGAAGAGATTAAACGCGGAAACGACAGCTCTCATCGGCAAGCGAGCCGTTTGCTTTTCTCAACCGTCTACAAAAAACATCCTTACGGCATTCCAGTTATCGGATATGACAAAGTGATCCGTACGATTTCGAAAAAGAAAATCGAGAACTATTTCCATTCGCGATATGTTCCCAAATTGATGACTCTGCTTGTAGTGGGCGATTTCGAAAAAGAAAATATCCAAGAAAAAGTTCAAAAGTACTTTGGCGATTTCGAACCATATAAAGCTGAAAAGCGTGCCCGAAAAAAGGAACTCGTTCAGAAAAAGACGCAAATCAAAGTTCAAGAATCTAAGTTTGAAGAAAGCATTTTGTACATTGCTTGGAATGCACCGAATGCAAAACATAAAGATGTCGCAGCCCTCGACGTACTCTCAACGATTTTTGGCCAGGGCGACAGCTCGAGACTCAACCATCGTTTGCGACTTCAAGAACCTCTTGTGAATCATGCCGGAGCGAGTGCCTTCACGCCTAAGGATCCTGGCTTTTTCGCAGTGTCGATGACTCTAAATCATAAAAACTTGGAAAAAAGTCTCGCGGTTTTGACTGAAGAGCTAGGGTTGCTTTTAAAGGAATACGCGCAAAACAGCGAACTCGAAAAGGCCATCATCAACTTTAACAGCGAAGAGCTCTATTCGCTTGAGACTGTCGATGGGATGGCTCGCAAATTTGGAACTTACGAGCATCTTTTTGGCAATTACAATGAATTCAAAAGCTTCTTGAAAGCCATTAATCAGCTCACGCCTCAAGATTTACTTCGCGTCGCAAGAAAATATTTAGATCCAAATAAAATGACCGTCACCTTATTAACTCAAGGGAAAAAAGCGGAACAAGAGAAAGTTTTAAAAGCATTCGTGAAAAACTATACGGACGTTTTTAAGAAGGCTAAAAAAGTTAAACCAGTTTTACCAAAAGCTAAATTAAAAAAGTTCAAATTCAGCAC
>CAZDFM010000104.1:0-7552 GCA_964504465.1 uncultured Pseudobdellovibrionaceae bacterium
GGGAATAACAAAAATTACCGGGTTTTCTGTAATCCGGCCTCAGCTCAGATTCTCTGGAATGATAAGGATCTCCTGGGGTTAGCCCACCAGGCTCAGATTACATGGTCGGAGCTCAAAGCTTCGAGTCGCAATCGCAAGGTCGCGACCCTGAAGAGTCTTTTTAAATGGATGTTTGAAGAAAGTTTACTCAAGTCGCCCTTACACGACCAGCTCAGAGCCCCAAAAGTTCCTCAGAGGATTCCTCATTTTGTTTCGATGGATGAAGCTATGAGCCTTTTAAAGAGTATAAAGGCGGATCTTGAACAAGGACTTCCCGTGCACGCCGAGATGTCATTGTTCCTCCTTATATATGGAGGAGGCCTTAGGGTGTCCGAAGCCTGTAACCTGCGCTGGCGGCAAGTAGACCTCGATTCGTCCCATTTGAAGGTTCTAGGCAAAGGCGACAAAGAACGCGTGATAAGCCTGCCCGCAATGGCTATTGAATGGCTTCGAAGTGTTAATCGCCAGGGTGAATATGTGATGGGCGAAAAGCCACTCAATACCCGAACTGCCTATGAATGGGTTCGGCAACGAGGAGCAAAAGCACAACTGCTTAAACCACTTCATCCCCATGCCCTGAGACATAGTTTTGCGACTCACCTTTTGAGTGGCGGCATGGATCTAAGAATTTTGCAGGAAGCTTTGGGGCATACATCGCTCACTGCTACACAAAAGTACACGCACCTTGGCGTTGATCAATTGGCGCGGGCCCTCGCTCAGCACCACCCGCTTTCGAAGCGCTCGACGAAGCTTGCGAAATAAGCTACAAACAATCTATGAAAAACCCCGGTAAAAAAGCAGTTATTTTAGATCGCGATGGCACCCTGATCGTCGACAAGATTTATCTCAATGATCCCGAGCAAATCGTTTATTTGCCTCGAGTCTTTGAAGCTCTCCAACTGCTTCGTGATTGTGGGTATGTGTTTGCGGTGGCAACGAATCAATCAGGAGTTCCGCGAGGACTTGTTGATGTAGAAAATCTGGATGAAATTCACCGCCGCATTCGAGCTGAGTTTTCAAAACATGGAGTGGATATCCTGTCATTTCACTCAGCCCCATATATGACAGACTCAAACCATTATTACCGTAAACCCAATACCGGGATGCTTGATGAAGCTGCCTCGTTTTATAACCTGGACCTTTCAAAAAGCTGGATGATCGGTGATCGCATGACAGATGTCGAGGCAGGACATCGGGCGGGTTCAAGAACGGTTTTGCTTGGTGACAATGAAGATCCTCGAGACTTTCCAGAGTATGCTCCCCCGACCCTACATACTGCGGATCTTTATGAAGCAGCGGTCTTAATCCGAGCGCTTCAAAATGAGATTTGATGTGAGAATTGCCTCACACAAACCAGTTTTCTCCAGATAGTACAAAGTCAGGTAAAGTCGGTCGTTTAAGCCGCCGAAAAGTCATATGTAGTGAAGATCTTGGACGTTTAAGGAGGCGATAATGCGCCAGTTTATTCTCTCGTTGGTTGCTATGACTTTGATGTGTCTTACTTTTCCTTCGGCCTCTTTTGCTGAAGCAGTTCACGGCGTTTTGCGAGTGGTAAAAGGAAACGTTCAGGTGAAGGCCATCAAAGACGGAAAAACCGCCCGCGCGAAAGTCGGCCAAAAAGTATTTCCTCAAGACACGATTATCACCGGCCCCGATTCACGAGCCAAAGTTGTGATGATCGACAATAACGAAATTAACGTTTCGCCCGACTCAGAAGTCGCATTTGAAAAATACGAATATAAACCCGGCGAAAACAAAAAAGATGTTTTGTTAAATGTGATTTACGGAAAAGTGCGTTCTAAGGTCGAACAAAAATACGACGGCAAAACTACAAAGTTCCAAGTTAAAACTCCCTCTGCGGTTGCAGGTGTGCGTGGGACGGACTTTATTACGGGTTATGATTTAGGGACCAAAGAAACAAGCGTTGTGACGTTCCACGGTGCCGTTGAATTTAAATCTTCAACTGGTGGCCAGGCCGTTATGGTGAATGTGGGTCAGTCGGCCTCGGCAACTGCTGGAAAGTCTCCAAGCATGCCAGCCCCCGTCCCTCCATCGGAGTTAAAATCTTTAGATAAAGAATCAAAGGCTGAAACTGCGACCCCTGGGTTAGGTTCAGGCGCAGGAGCGGCGGCTCCAGGTGCGAAGTCTGGTGCTGACGATGGTGGTGAGAAAAAAGAAAGTGCTGCGGCTCCTGAAAAGCAAGACACTGCTGACAGCGCAAAAGCAGAGCCTTCGCCTTCTGAGCCGGCCCCTGCTGAACCTGCTGGCGAGACTTCGGCATCTGCAGAACCTAAAAAAGGTGGGTCAACTTTATCCGTAGACCGTAAAGATGTTCCTGAAGCAAAGCCCGAAGTGAGAGCTCCAGCTACTGCGGGCGCACCTGCAGCGCCAGAGTCACCACGACCTGTAATTGTTCGGCCAAACGTTGCGCCTCCGCCTCCAACAGTCCAAGCTCCCGCTATGCCGGTTATGCAGCCCATTATCATTCCAGATGTTGTGAAAGATATCATGCAGAACACAGGGCCTGCGAAGGTCAATATCAAGATCGTAAACTAGTTAGGCTTTAGTCTAAGCCTCGACTTACGAAAGGGATCTGCGGAATCAGGTCCCTTTTTCTATTTAGATCTCTATAATAAAAGATATCAACAACTTGTTTATCAACTTTGAGGAGCTCCGCCGTGCTCAGAATAATTTTTATTACTCTTTTTTGTCTTTCTTCGCTTCAAGTCTACGGTCAAACCAAACCGGTGATGAAAAAGCCTGCGATTAGCAGTAAGAAGGCAGCGGCGAAAAAGTCGGAGCCTAAAAAATCGATTTCTCCTCCTGTAATCAAGACAGCTGGAAAGTTTAAAAGCCATAGTAGGAAAAATATTAAACTCGTTTACGCGAGCATCCCGTGGAACCGAGACAGCACAAAAATTGATTCGGCCTATTTGTTCATTAAAGATTCTAACTCTGAAAATATCGCAAAAATTTTATTAGATGAAACTGCTCCTGACTCGTCTACGTTTGCCGGAAATTTTGTTTTGGATTTTCCAATCGAAGAAGGTTCACGCCCTGAAATTTATATTCCACCTTTAAAACTTCGCGCAGACCAGGCGGGCCTTGAGCGTTTTTATCAATTGTTAAAAGAGCAACGCCTCAATCGAAAACCCGTAGTTCTGCGAATCGATGATCAAGGAAAGCAGCTACTGGATGTTTATGATACAAATGACCAAGCTGATCGAGCACGCAAAGTCTACGAAGAAGAGTTGATTGCTCTGGGACAAAAGCCCTCGCTTACAAAGCCCGTCCCTGATGAACCTACGCTTGAAGTAGCGGAAAAAACAGAGCAAGCCGCAGTACTTGCGGCGATGGCTACCGAAGCGCAAAAACGCGAAATTGAGCGGATTCGTATCGAGCAACTGGAACGTCAGCGAAATCTTTTGAAAGAAAAAGAATTAGAAAGTATGAGTGCTGCAGAAAAAGCCAAACGCGAAGCGCGCGCTAAAGCTCTTGGAACGGCTGCAGTTACCTCTTATGAAGAAGGCAACTATGCCGAAGCAGAAGATAATTTTAGACTGGCCATTGATGAGAATCCTCTCGATAAGTCTTTCTACTTTTCGTATGCAGTCACCTTGTACCGTAATGAAAAATTCAACGAAGCTCTGGTCGCATTAAAGCTTGCGCCGGTTACAGAAGAGTCCAAGAGCGAGATCGCCTATTATGCCGGTCTGATTCACTACAGATTAAATGAATTCTCCCCTGCTCTTAATAATTTTAACGAAGTGAAGACTTCGAAGAATACAGATTTAATTGCTTCGGCTGCCTTTTACGAAGGCTTGATTCTTTTCACTCAAGAACGCTACGAAGCTTCAAAAGCCTCTTTCGAATATGTTCTGGATAACTCAAAAGATCCAGCTTTAGACCGTGAGGCCGAGAGCTATATCGAGCAGATTCTAAATGCGATGAAGTACCAAGAGCTCGCCAAAAAGAAGATCTTTGTCGATGGAACTGTGGGACTTATGTATGATTCGAACGTCACTTTGGCGTCGGACAACGTTCCTTCACAAGGAACTGCTCTTGAAAAGGCCAGCCCTCGTGCTCTTTTAGCCGGTGGTGCGGCTTATCGATTTAAGTATAACCCTAAACATGAGTGGAGTGCGAAATTCAACGCGGTCTATTTGTATTCGACTGAAGAAGACGTGGCCACAGCCGACGCGGCTGTCTTTACAGCCACTGCGCCTTGGCTTCAAAAAGGTCTTTTAGGTAATAAGGGATATAGCTGGAGTGTTGTTCCTGGTTATGAAACCGTATTAATGGATCTGACTTCGACGGGGCAAACGCCATTTATGCCTGTGATTTTACAATCACCTGTGCTGAACTCCGACATCACAATTATCAATAACCAAACGTGGTTTTCATCTTACGGTTTCGAAGTTCGAGCCGATGATTCAAGAGCGGTTGCAGGTGCTGACGACAATGCAGATGCAATGAAATATACTTTAAGAACATCGCAGTCTTCGTTTCTTGATGATTCAAAAAAGAAAGTCTTAGTTGGAAGCCTTGGACTTGTGCTCAATCAAGCCAAAGGGAAAAACACGAGCTACACTCGATATCAGGGTTCGGTCACTTATATGGCCCCTATGAAATGGGACGCCTTGTGGACTGCGAACCTTGCCGTTTACCAACTGGATTACCCGGATAACCCTAACGGTCGTAAGGATTTTGACACGGCCTTGACCTTAGGAATGATGAAGCCCTTTAGAGAATGGGTGACTTGGGGACTCACAGGTTCATACACCAAAAATAACTCGAACGTAGATGCGAATAACTATTCAAAATACGTGATCATGACGACTGCTTCTTTTAACTTTTCAAAGTAACTGAGATGAGCCAAAAAGGGCTCCGTGTCGTAAAAATAACCTGTTGGGTTTAAGCCGTGATCTAAAAGCTTGAAAGCTTACCACTAGTTAGCCCCGCCGAGAGCCATCTTAGGATGGCATTAAGCCTGCAAACTCTCTTCTGTCGAACAAAGTTAATATTTTGGGAGCTAGCTGTGGCGGGTCGCTTGTGCGTGATGGGTAGGTTGGGAGCAGTGCTCTGCTTGGTGCTCTCGGTTGGGCCTGTTGAGGCTATTAGTTACGGGTCCCATTCCTCTGGGGTTAAGAATAAAAGCTGTGCCGGCACCTCAAAACTCAATCTAAAATCTTCAAATAAACTCTCGGATTACCGCTACCTTTGTTATGGCATCGGCAAACAAGAAGGCAAAACTTTTTATTGCGAAACCGCACAAAAAGACATGGATTGCGGCTCAGTAAAACTTAAGAACAGCGCTGAGAAGTGGGAAGAGTTACTAGAAAAGGCTCAAAAAGCTAAAAAGACTAGTGACCAAAAAACTTTGAAAAGCCTCGACTCTTCATCGAGCTACAAAAGCCTTTTACTTGCGTCTTCAACTGATCTCATGAAACTAAAGAAACCCGTTCAGGTTAGCAGCCGCTTACGGCTTCAGACCGGGCCTTATTCGAGACTTACCCTGAGCAAGTCGCCTTTAACGGTGAAATGCCTTGAAGACATTTTGTTTGCGGGCCAAATCTTACAAAGAGAATTTCAGGATTTTAATTTTGAAGTCGATAGCAAAATTACCCAATGTAAGAACTTGCGTGACGGTGCAAGCCTCTTGGTAAAGAATAAAAAACAAGTCATTAAAAATTTAAAACTGATTCATTCTCCTATGCATACGATTTATTTGACCGACAAAAGCAAATTTAATAACGACACCCTCGGCGAAATGGGCCTTTACGTAAATGTTAATAAGAAGAACGAAATAAAAAAACGTCTCGTGGATTTCACGATCAACAAAGAGCTTCGTATGAGTGGAATGTCGATTCCGAAATAAGCAGTCTTTTTGGGCGAGGCATTTTTAGAATCTGTTTTCTAAAAAATCATCCATTTGATAGCGTACTCTGAGTCCCAAGGTCTTATCTTGTTCGTGGCTTGAGTTAATTTCATCCACATTTGCCATCGAATAACGAAGCCATGGATGACCTTGAAGGTCTTCAGGTAGAACTCCTTGAAGCCATAAAAGCTTAAGCTCAAACAAACATCTTAGACGGCCGAGATCTTTTACTCTTCCGGCGGCTGTGAGGGCGTGGGCGAGTAAATGAAAGACCTCTTTACCGTCCTCTAGCCCTTCTTGGCTTACTCGCGAAAGAATTTGCAAAAAATCGAACGCAAGTTCTAAACGGTCGTAATCGGTTTTGATCTCGGTGAATTCTTTTAAAAGCGAGGCCTCTTCTAACCAATGGAGTGCGTCTCCGCTCCCCTCGCTACGAACTTGGTATTCTACTTTTAAAAAATGGGTAGGTTCGAGGATTCCACCGCCAAATCTTTTTTTGATGCTTAGAGCACCTTTGGCCATAAAATTTAAACGTGCTCCTGAAGAGCTGATCGCATGAAGGATTAAATCGGATTCTCCGTGTTTAATTTTACGAAGAATAATGACTTGGTCCTGCAGCCGTTTCATAGAACGTGTACGAATCCGAAGAGCACAACAACTGCCGCGAAATCAGATAGTATCGTCGCAAGTGGACCAGAAACCGAGGTCGGGTCAATTCCCCAACGATAGAGTGCGATAGGAACCAAGGTCCCCACAATCATAGATAAAATAATTTGCGAGGCCAGTGCTAACCCAAAAGTCATGTCTAAGCCGTAGCCTTGAAAGAAGATGAGTCCGAGTGAAAATACCAGCGAGCCGAGAAGCAAACTAAAGAATATTCCAATTTGGAGTTCTTTAAATAGCTGTTCACTAGCCTTACCCATTTCGAACCGGCCTGAACGAATTGCACCAATCAACATTGTAGATGATTGCGACGCCGTGGTTGAACCAACCGATAACATAAGGGGTATAAAACCGGCGATGATCCAGAGACTTCCCACCTCTGTTGTAGGGTCTGCAATTTGTGCGAATAAATAAATGAGAACAAAACACAAGCTGCCGCCAGCAAAAGCTAAAGTTACCCAAGGCAAACGAGACTTAAGATGAATCCAAACTGAATCTCCAGCTCCACCACCGGCGCGGCCCATGGCGAGTAGATCTTCTTCGGCGGATTCTCGAATAACGTCGATGACGTCATCAACCGTGATAATCCCAACCAACTCGTTATTGCCATCCACAACTGGAAGCGCCAAGAAATCGTACTTTTCGACGATATTGGTGACCTCATCTTGATCCGTATCAACTCTGACCGAGATCACATCTGTGTACATGACATCTTTTAAAAGCTCGTGGCGTTTTGAAAGTAAAAGCTGCTTAAGGCTCACAACACCAACTAACTGCTTATTGTCGTTAACGACGTAAAGATAAAAAGTCACGAAGCCTTCATCGCCTTCGCGTTGAATCGTTGCGATGGCTTCGGCCACACTCGAAGCCTGATTGAACGATAAATACTCCGAACTCATCAAGCCGCCGGCTGAATCATCGGGGTAGCCCATAAGATCCGCTACGTCTTCAGAATCCTTTTTCGCCATTTGT
>CAZDFM010000105.1:0-7521 GCA_964504465.1 uncultured Pseudobdellovibrionaceae bacterium
GCTATTTGCTCTCAAAAACAACATCAGAAACTAACTGTGCCGTTCTTTTACCGAACTAAAGCGTAAACTGTAGCCCTTCAAATTCTAGAGAATAGGATTGAAGGGCAATTTTTCTCTCAAAAGTTACGCTCGGAATCCCACCGTAACTTTGGTCGCCTAGAATCGGCGCGCCCAGATACGCAAGTTGCGCTCTGATTTGCTGAGACCTTCCACTCAAGAGATCTATGTCTAAACGAAAACAAGAAGTGTCATCAGAGATGACTGCGAATTCTTTAATTTCCTCAGCTTCTACCTTCGTGCATTCTAAAACCTGGAGCTGACACAAAAGCCAATCCTTATGAGCCTCTTCACTTATGATTTTGGGAGCTTTAGGGCTTGGCTGCATAAAGTGTGTGTACAGCCCGGGTGGCACATTCGTTAGTGTATAAGCACGGTAAAGCTTTCGAATCTTTTTTTCTGAAAGAAGCTGATTCATGTGGGCTTGAGTTTCTTTATTTTTTGCGAGTATCACCAGACCCGAAGTTTCGATATCGAGCCGGTGAGTAATAAAGAGAGGGCAACCTAATTCAATTTCTAAAAAGCGAATTACATTCTCTTTTGCATTATCTGTCAGCGCATGGATTGGAAGCCCAGCAGGTTTGTCTAAGATGATCAAATCCGCTGATTCAAATTGAATTCGAGATTTTAAAGAAATGTTTGAGAACCTTCGAGGCTCCGTATGAACTCTAAGAACGTCTTGGGGTCGCAACAGTGTATCAAGTGAACTCAGCCTCTTGTTATTGAGATAAATCGCTCCAAGTGACACAAGTTCTTGAAGCGAACTTTTAACATCAGAAAGATTCCGGCTCAAATAATCCGATAAGCTTTCGGCGTTCTCAACTTTAAAGTGCTTCACTCCATAAGCGCTTCCGCGCTCTACTGACACTGGGCCTCTCCAAGTTGGCTTCTGACATATTGAGCTTCTTCTGAATTCGACTTCAATAAAGCCACTGACAGGCTTCCTCTCGGGCGAACAAAAGGAGTGTATGAAAATTGATTGAGCTCAAGCCCGCGGGAGCCGCTTACAAGATCTAAATGAAGTACTGCTGACACCCGGCGCTCCATTGCAGCCTGTGCCGCAATAAAGTTTCCAAGAGAATAAACTACTACTCCCATTCTGCCGTCAGGTTTTTGAATCCAGTCAGTTGTTTGCAAAACATGAGGATGATTCCCCACAACTGCAAGTGCACCGGCCTTGATCCATTTATTAGCCCAGTTCTTTTGACGGTCATTGGGACGAGTTTTATATTCTGAACCCCAGTGTGGAAACACAATTACCGCATCGGCCCGTTGACTCATAGACCCGATTAAATCCACAAGGCCCGAGTTGCCGCATTCAAGAACCTGGTTGTGATTGTCATCGTGACCATTGTGAGATTCGGTGCAAGAGATCACTCCAATTTTATAATTGCGAACGTTTAAAATACGTCCACGCGTTTCGTTAGAATCACTTTTTCGAGTCCCAACGAAATCCAGATTAATTGCATTGAGCTGATCGATAGTCCGGTCGATACCGAGTGCACCACGATCTAATGAATGATTGTTAGCTGTAGTTAACAAATTAAAGCCGCTTTTTTTAAGATCTTCGATCAAGTAGGGATGATAGTTAAAAACCATATCCGTGCCTGAGTAAACTCGTCCGTCGTACTGATAGCCAACATCTTTTACGGCTTTACCGCCACGGATGACTCCGGGAGCTACAGGTCCTTCTAAATTTCCTACTGTTAAATCCCCACTCTGAAGGCTAGGGATTAGCTTTGACCAAAGGTAATCAAAACGATTGCGGCTGTTAACAGTCCCTTCAAACAGAGCTTTATGCAAAAGTACATCGCCTGTTGCGGTGATCCGAATACCTTGTCTTGGCTTTGGACACTCCTGCGCAATGGCAGAAACTGAAAATACAGCGGATAAAACAACACTGAGCAACTTCGTTTGCATATGACTACCTACCTCTAACTTTGAATGGCTCGAGGTAGAAGTACAAGCGGCGTGCCCCGCAGAGACGAAAAACATTTGAGCTGGCGTTGGTATTACGAAGGCGCGCGAAAATGAGCCTGCAAAAACTTCCCAGTGTCTAACTAATTGCCGCGAGGTTTTTTAGCTCGGCCTACGTTGTTCTGATAGGCCATTTCGCCAAACTGTTTTCGAGCGGCTTTATTATAAGCTAAAGCTGCGAGATCCTCGGATTTGTAATCTCCAAGGTTGATTGAGCGGCCATCAACAGTAATCCCAGCCCGCCACAGCTTTTTACCTTTAACTTTAGAGACTCCTCTATATTGCGAAGAAGCTTTCTTTCGGTTTTTAGGGAGCAGCTGTTGACGCTCTTTAAGAGTACAGACCACAAGGTTGCTTTTTCGATAATCAAGACTTTCGTTAAAACGTCTCGGATAAACCTGTTTACCTTTAGGCGGGTCCATTAGGAACTTACCTAAAGTAATCGTCTTCACCTTGCCGTTTTCACGATATGCCGTCACGACCCGGTTACGGCCCGTTGTGGTTTGGGTGACTCGCCAAGAGTGTGCATTGACCCGTTCAAAATCTTCTATGTCGATTTTAACTTTTGTGTCAGGACGTGCCACGATATAACGCCAATCATTCGCCAAGCCAGCCTCCTTAGGTGCTTTTAATTAGCCTAAAGTGACTTGAGCCTAGAGGCAAGACCAAGACTTAATCGCGGTTATAAACCCGATCTTCTGGATTATTTTGGTTGGTGTTATTGCCACCATAGTTTTCCCAAGGATTAAAAGTGTGGCTGATCCAGCGCAAGAATTTCGTAGTATCGCTCTCTAAGTTGTCACGTCGATCGAAATTCTCGTCCCCAGGTCTAGGTGCAGACATGACTCCTGGAAATACGGGACGATTCAGTAGGCTCGAAACCCGCATATTGTCGATTGCGTGCATAATGGGTTCAGGAATACGCTCTTCTCCCCGGTAAATGAGGTCATACTGAGCTCTTAGATTCTGTAAGAACACATGATAATCACGTTCTCCCCTAAAGGTGAGGAACCAACGATTCGAAGCCGCCTGATTGTCGAGCATAACTCCTTGATCAGGGTTGTTATAAACGAAGTAATACCGCTCAACAATTTTTTGCGCGCCATCTTTAGGCGGAAAACAAATATAAAGTCGAGGTCGATATCCCGTTTCGTAAGGCTGATCAATCAACAGGGCTTCCCATTCATCAGGCGTAATATCTGGTTCCACACTGTAACAGCTACGTGAGCGCTCAATATCGAGCTCAAGACGAGTTTCTTCAATGGTTAAAGTGGAACTCATATTTAACAAGCCTAATACGTAAGGAATCTGGTAATTGAAAGCCCAGCGAAAAGAACTCTGTAAATAGCTACCTTCAACTCCCGCCGAAAGATTAGCTTTGGGATTGAGTTTCTTAATCCCGTACGAGATCGCTTCGAACTGTTGCATGATCTCACCCGAAAGCGCGTCTTCAGGACGGATGCCAGCAGCCCGACTTGCCACTTCACTCATCTTTTTAAGTGCATCTTGACCATTGCCAGTCATTTTCGCCTTCGCGCCAAAGAGCTTCACCGCAAAGTTAACTGCATTTTCATGCATTGTTTCGGACCCAAAATCAGTTCCTAAAAGCGCTGCACTTCGAACACTAACATCAGAAGAGTAACCACCAATGAGTTCAAGCTTTTCAGTTTTTTTAAGTTCGTACGGATGCAAATACTTTCTTACACGAACAAATTTTCGAGATTCGTTTTTATTAAAACAGTGATTAAAAAACATCGGAGTCAAATGTCGAAACATTCCGTTGGCGAGTTTTTCTCTTTCTGCTGTATCTGCCCAGTAAATTCCCATTGCCTGGCAGAACTTCCAGATTGGAGCGCCAATCCGATACTGACACTTAGCCGGCATGTCGTCGTTCTGCTCGTTAACTTGGTAAAAACATTCAAGTGCAGTCTCAAGCTCTTCGGCCGAAGTTTCGTGTTGAAAGCCAAATTGAGGAATATCGGCTTTGGATTTTACTTCATATGGAGTAAATCCCCAGCGGTCAGCCGCCTGTCGCCATCCCGTGTTTTCCCATTCCTCTTTTTGTGCAGAAGTAATGACTTTTGCTTTTTGATTCTCGGACCATTTCCGGGCAACAGCTAGCAGATCGATCTTCTTAGATTCAATTTCCTCAACGAGTTTTTTAACCTGGGCGGCTTCAAAATTTTGTGGCGCATTCACAGACTGGCAGTTGTCGACACTTGGAGTAAACGGAAAAACGTGAACCGGTAAACGAAGACCCAATTTTTCTCTAGGAACAATCTGCGCGCCCGTAACCGGTAAACCCTGTGTATAGGCCGTCATAGCATCTACAGCTTTACCATCAGCCAGTTTTAAGGTTTCAGGATCTAGGATTTGCAGGTCTACCACCGCGAAATTTCTAAGACGCGCAAACGAAAGGTCACTCAAAGCTAAATCAAACTGTCCAGAAAGGTTTCCACCGAAATGATGCACAATTTTTTGTGCGACCGTGATCGGATGATTAAACGGATCATCGACATCCATATTGTAAACGGCCATTGTCAAAAGATAGTACCCAGCGCGAAGGCCTTCGAAACTATTCATACCGAAAATAGGTTCGTCATAGCGGCGTATAGTCGGATTAAATCTAAAGGTCGTCGGAAGTTTAATCTTTAAATCTAACTTTAAAGGGTCGACAGAAAAACTTCTTTGGTCCTGCGTAAAGCAGGGCGACTCAAGCTTTAACACAAAGTCTTGCTTAAAGGTGTTCACTCGTACATCGGTCGGGTTATTGCGTTGGTCATCGTCTACAAACAGAACCATAAACCGCACCCATGGAGTAAGATCTGCGGTCTTAACAAAAGTCTTTCCCGTTCTTAGATGCTTAAATTGAATACTTCTTTTTAACGAATCGGTTCGTTCATAATAGTTGTGTTTAATCACATCACGCCATAAGAGCTGACCGTTTTGAACGGTCTTTTTATAGGGCGCAGCACTTGTTTTATCTAAAGGTGTGATCTCAAATTCTTCTCCATCCATTGAGCCGCCATTGGGATTGGTTCCCATAACGTCAACGTGAAGAGTTAAGGATACATGTCTATATAAAGTGTTTTCGTCGGTGATCTTGTCCATCGCAGGGCCGATTGCACCCAACTGAAAACTCATTCCAGTTTGTTGGTTTTGAGCCGCGATCTCCGCAGGTGATGGAACTTGAGATGAAGTTCCCGCTTTTGTGTTTGGCTTTTCGGTAGTCGCCGGTTTTGCAACAGAAGGAGCGAGAGTGAGTTTTGACCGGTCGACTTTCCTGTTAATCTCTTTCGGCGCTAGAGGCGAATCAGAAGAACCCAAAGAATCATAGGTACCTATCACAAACAAATCTTCGAACGATTTGAGGTGTGAAGGGGCATCGAGTGCGATCAATTGTAATCTTAAGTAGTAAGTGCCCTTGTGTTTTATCAGAGGCTGCATATCGCTCATGTCTAAGTTCTCTAAGAATACGCGGCCTTCTTTAAAATTTAAGTTTTGTACTTCAATTGTCTTGTGAATAGGGACGAGTTCCGTACCTGCCTCACTTGCATACAAGACTTCTGCACGGGCTGTGATTCGACCGTGATCAATGGCTTGGATAGATACACTTCCATCCATATTTAGCGTTTTTAATTCTGGGCTAAACTCAAGACTTAAGCCATTTTGAAACCCTTTAAAAGTATGTCTAACAGAACGGACATAAAGTCCGCCGGTAGAACTTTGTGAAGGGGAAAGACCCGCCAAAGCAATGAGAGCCTGATCTTTAGGGGCAACCTTAACTTCCTGAGGAAAACGAGGATCGTTGAAAGCTGGCTCCGAGCCAATAAGTCCGCTCCAGGGATTAAGCCGGAGGTCAAAACTAAAAGCATCGTATTCGCCGCTTAGGTTAATAATCTTGCGTTCAAACGGAATATAGATCGGTTGCACGGTTGGTTCAAAGTCGACGACTTCAAGCCAAGTTAAACATCCATCAACGGTCGAAGTCAGATTTTTTTTAAGGCCTGCGCCCTCGACTCGCCATTTAGACTCCCCCACGCGCTCGGCTCTTGCTTGATCCTCGAGACAAACCGTCACATTAAATTCACGCTGGCTAATTAAGCTCCAAGCTGTCGTTGATTTACTCGACTGAAGCTCAGCTTGCAGACGAGAGATCGCAAGAGTGCGTTCTTTGGCTTCGTAATCTTTTTTGCTCGAGCGGCTGCAGCCGACAGTTGCGGCTAAAGCTGTTAGAACTAAAAGTTTTACGAATTCTACCTTCATCTCTAATCCTCAAAACGAGTGTTAGAATGCTTTTCTCGTTCTTCTGCCAAATTCGAGTCAATAAAGTGGCGGTTTCCGAAATCTTCAAAAGGTTTATACCCAAGTAGTCTTGCTTCACGCAGTCGTGAAGGATCAACTTGGTAATTCTTTTGCTCAGGTGGCGATGTTGAAAGAACGTAAGCCTCTCCCCACTTTCCTTTTTCAGAGACAATTTTGTCCCAAACTTCTGCCTGGTCTGTGCGAATGCGAACGCGATTGATAATGTCAGTGACAGGTACTGGCGTCGAATTATTATGATACGGAGCCATGTTTTTGCTGATATTGCCTACCAAATAGTAGAATAACTTTTCGCCTCGGAACTGAAGCATCCAACGACTTCTATCGTCAGCAGGATTTATCATCACCGCACCAGAACCGGGATTAAACAGCATGTGGTAGCGTTCGGTGCGAAGTAGTGCTTCGCGTGGTTTCATCTCGTCACCGCAAATATAAAAACCACCCGCATCAAGCTCGCCTTTAGCTCGCAAGGTGTAACATCGGCGGTAGTGACTGATACCAAGAAGCACGTCCATAGTTTCATTCGTTAAAGTCGTGCTCGTCATGACACCAATCTGGTTGTCATTCCATTCTCGAGTGAAATCTACGTTAAACGAACTCCAGCTATGTCCGCCGCTGACTCCAGCACTAACTCCTGCGCTCAGATCGACCGGACCAACTTTACCCCCGACTCCTCCTGAACCGTCAGCTCCGACGCTTACACCAAGAGTGTCAGTTTGCGAAGATCCATAGTCGCTCCCTTCAAATGATCCGACGGCAAAACCATTTGTTACACTCAGTGAGCTTGAATAACCGCCAACAACTTCAGATCCAATAAGTTTGTAAACATGAACCTTTTCTTCGACTAAGAAATTCAGAAGTGACTGAGCACAGATCTCATCTTTCTTTGGATTGTTAGCCATTGTGATATCACACAAGGATTTGATCTGTTCGGCCATTACAGGATCGCTTGCGCAATTTGCGACTTGGCTGCTATCAGCCCAGAAAGTCTCATCAAGACAAGCAAGGGTTTCATTTAGCTTTGCGTGATTAAACTTCAAGTTGAGACCCGGAATTTGCGCAAGGTGCGTATCGTTTGCCATTAAAAGTGGAGTTAAGCCTCGAACTTCGCCAATAGCTTTCCATCCCTCTTTAACATCCTGTACGGCTTGTGCTGCTTCAGCT
>CAZDFM010000106.1:0-7520 GCA_964504465.1 uncultured Pseudobdellovibrionaceae bacterium
GCCTAATTGGTCGTCCAAATCGATTCTTGGAAACAGCACTTTTTTGATCTCGTTATTCGGAACTTCAGTCACACGCATTTTTGAATTGTCCTCAAAGGGAGATGCAGAGTGAACTTTTGTTTTACCCAACGGCTTTGCGGGCTTATGGATCGCACGTGATTCAGCAACAGACTCAGGTTGAATCGGTAAGAACCTTCCGGCCTGAGGAGAGTTCATATTGTTTGCGTGATCCACTGCCCGGCCTGCGGCTGCGGCTTTTGCGAGAGACTCGCCAGGGATCATACTCGGATTTGGTTTTACTTCAGATGTGGGTGAGTGATTCAGCAATTCGTTTGAAGAGGCCATGACTTTGCGGCCAATCTTTTCGGCTACAGTGCCTTGAAGTTTTTCACTGATTTTGTGCGAAAGCTTTTCAGTAATTCGTTCGCCAAGTTTTTCTGGAATCTTTTCGCTAATCTTGTGCCCGAGCTTTTCGGTTTGAGCTGCGATCTTTCCAGACTGGGCCGCAATCGTTTCAGTAAGTCTTTCACCGAAGTGATGAGCTGCATGGGCGATTTTCGCAGGAGCTTCTTGAAGTCTTCGCTCTTCTTCGTCAAAGTGATGTTGCTTTTCGTCGAAGTCGACACAGGCTTGTCGAAACTCTTCACCTAACTTTTTTAGGTTGGCGAGTTCGGGTTGTGCAAGCTCGATATCTGCGTTGATGTTAGATCCAAGATCCCAATCGTCGGCTTCGTCGCTGTCATGCTGACTGCTAAGCCCTGCAAAGGTTTCTTTGGTCATCATGGCTTCGAGCTCTTCTTGCTCTTCGATTTCATCTTCAGTGATGCGTTCAATTTGAGTCTTCGCCCAAGCAGGCAATTGCTCGGCATCAAACATGAGTTCGTCTTTATTTACTTTTACGATGAACTCAATCTGCTCGCGGGGAAGATCTACTTTTTCTAGGATTTCGTTAATGCTGTGACCTTTGTGCGCAAGTTGCGCTGCGAGCACATACTTAACCGTGTTTTGTCTTTCAATGATCTCAGTGTGCGGAATTTTATCTTGAAAAATCTCGGCCACTTCAAGGCTTCGGTGCATCGAGTGATCTACTTTTTGAAGTTGCTTTTCGGCTTCAAAAATTTTGGTTTGAAGTTGACGGGTTTTTTGCTCCATCAAAAGTGAAAGCTGCTCGACTTGTTTGTCGGTGCGATCCGAAAGATCTTCGAGAACCGAAATTTTGCTTTGAAGAAGTTGAAGACCTCGGCTTAAACGCGGGTCATCTTGCGGAGGGCGCTTCATTTTGGCCCACACAACCACCAATCCAAGACCGAGAACAATATTGATAGCTATCTGAAATAAAGACCAAATTTCCAATCGAAGCCTCCCTGCACTCTTTTATTTTACTCGGTGCAGGGTGGCTCAACAATGTGAGTCGTCTAGAACCAGACCTTGGTGGAGGCTAGGAGTTGTAGCGTGCTAAAGCCGTCGAGATCGCGGCCGTCTTTATCGTCGCCTTCGACTCGCATGTAGCTGCCTTCAAGACCTACTGACCAATTGTCGTTCACGAAGTAGTCATAACCAAAAAGTGCTCCGTAGCTTGTTGGGCTAAATTCAATGCCGCCCACTTCAACTTTTGAAATCCCTACGCGAAGCCCGACGTAGCCGCCGTCTGCTACCCCTTCAAAGTGGAAAGTTCCTTCGAATCCGTAAAGTTGGTAATTGAAGTCGACATCTGTACCGTTCACCGATTCTTCTTTTGAAGAATTTAGATAATAAGCTCCGATCCCGAATTCACCATCAAGTCGCGCTCCGCCAACGGCTCCATAACCTAAGCGTGATGACGTGTCGTCCGCATCGGGAACGCTCATTCCGCCTTGAACTCCGAGGTAGCCTTTTGCCTGCGCCCAAACGGGTGATGAAAAACTGAGTAAGCCTACTAATAGAATTAACAATCGCATTTTTACTCTCCTTGTTGGCTGATCTCTTTTTTGATCAACTTTGTCGATCAATTGGAGACCAGTTTTTAATGTTCAATACCGGGGACAACTTAAACGATCATCCCATTTCTTTTGGTTACAGCCTACTGATTCGCGATATTCAATGTCCAATCCCAAATATATAAAATAACACACATTTTTACAGATCTTGGGAGTTGTTGTTGGAAGTCCACACTCTTGCCGCTACACTCCGCAGCTCATGAATTCCCGGTATACTTCGAACCCCTTTTTTTACGTTTTAGTTTTGCTGCTGGCGATGGTGTCGATCCAGTCAGGTGCAAGCCTTGCTAAGGTTTTATTCGCAAAACTAAATCCCGAAGGCGTCACCACTTTGCGTCTGGTGTTTGCGACTCTGATTTTAAGTTTGATCGTTAGACCGTGGACTTCGCAGATTACCTTTATGAAGCTCAAGCAAATAGCTCCTTACGGGATCGTATTAGGAATTATGAACCTTACATTCTACATTGCACTTCAACGTATCCCCTTGGGGATTGCAGTGGCTTTAGAATTTGTGGGACCCTTGGGAGTAGCACTTTATTTATCGCGCTCTTTGCGAGTCCTTGTTTGGGTTGCGTTTGCGGTGCTTGGAATTGGGCTGTTGCTTCCTTTCGGCGAAGTTTCGGGTTCGGGACTTGATCTGGTCGGAGTGATCTTCGCATTGCTCGCGGGAGTCTGCTGGGGACTTTATATTATCTTCGGTCAAAAAGCGGGCGTGGGTTTATCAAGCGGTGTTGTTGCAACTTTAGGAATGGGCTTTGCGACCCTCACCGTTTTACCGTTTGGAATCTACTTTGCGGGCTCTGAGCTTTTGAATATCTCTTTGTGGCCAATCGGTTTGGCTGTCGGAATCTTTTCGGGTGCTTTGCCCTACACCTTAGAAATGGTCGCACTTAAAAAATTACCGCAGAAAACTTTTAGTGTCTTAATGAGCTTAGAACCTTCGATCGCGGCGTTGTCAGGTTTGGTTTTTCTAAACGAATGGCTCACGCCAATTCAATGTGTAGCAATTGGTCTCGTGATCATCGCCTCGATCGGAACGACTTTGTCGGTCAAGAAATCGATGGAAAAAGTTATTCCGGTTATTGATTAAATCGCATGGTCGCTCCGAGTTCTTCTGTCCTGCGCATGCTTCATTATCTGCCGATTTGTAATCGATGAACCCTTCAATTTGGGATGTCCAATTTTTTTACCTGAATGAGCCTAAAACTTTTCCGGTTGTTTGCTCACTTTCGCGCTGTTAGCCTTTTAGTGTCTTATTTCATCGGTTTATTTTTAGTGTTCTGTTTCATTGGCTCGTTTAGCGGAGGATTCTCATGAAAGCAAAGCTGCCCTTAATTGCACGTATTTTACTTGGACTGATCTTTTTTGTATTCGGCCTTATCGGACTTTTTAACATATTCCCGCCACCACCCGATCTCCCCGAAAGACTTCAAACTTTTAATGCGGGCATGATGGCGACCGGTTATATGTTTCCTTTCATCAAAGCGACCGAAACACTTTGCGGTTTAATGCTCCTTTTAGGATGGTTCGTCCCACTGACATTGGTGGTGTTAGCTCCCATCGTGATTAATATATTTTTAGTCCACGCTTTTATGGCTCCGGAAGGTTTACCGCTCGCTGTAGTTATTGGAATACTTATGATTTACTTAGCGTTCTTTTCAGTGCCGTATTCGCCAAAAGTTCGAAGTTTATTTCAGCGCTAACCCGACGAATAGTTCTCGAGCGACTTCGATTGGAGTCGCTCTTTATATACCCATTGATTGAATTTCTTTAAGAATTTTTCCCGCGCGCGTCCCGAGCGAGCCGCCTCTATCCTGTTGGCTTCGATATAACCTTTAAGATTTAATTCTTCTAAACGGCTCGTGAGAATGCGAGTAAAAGCCAATCCCTGCCAAAAGCGCCCAAAAGGTTTACCCTTCTTTGCACCGGTAATTTTACGAGCAATTTGCGCGGTTATAGATTTAAGAAATTTTTTAAAGTTCTCCCGAGAAGAAATCCGAATCTTTAAGTGCAGATGATTGCCAACATTCGCATAGTCCGCAATCTTGATTCCAAACTTACGAGCCTTCTCATGAAGTAACTTCTTCACAAACACTTGATGAGAGGCTTTCAAAAAGCTCAATTGCCCCACCGCTTTGTCAGATTTGAGCACTAAATGAATCCACTTCTTAGTTGAAAGCGGCCTCTCAAGCTTACGATGATTTTTAGCCCCAACACCCCCATGCTGAGTCCGCCCATATCTTTTATGAGTTGAGTTCATCTGATGATACTGAAAAAGCTGCCCCTGTTTTGTTCGCATCGGGGCAATATAATATTAGAGGTAAAATAGGTCAATTAATTTCTGCAATTGTTTGGGGATTTCACAACGAATTCGCTAGCTTCGGGCATGCGCGCACATCGCGTGTTTGATGTTCCGCGAGCTTCGTAGAAGTTCATATTTCCGCGAGCGATGGCTTGTTTGGTGGCGCGAGAGGCGAAAGATCGCGGTGGCGAGAATCGGGATTGTTGGAGCCACTGGACATCGAGGATTACTACATATGAGCGGGGTTGTGTTAAGTGTGGAGGAGCGCACTTCAGCTCGGGAGAGCTCATTCAGTGCGCCCTTCGGATCTCTTCTTTTCGGGCCACAGAATCGGGCTTCGGGAATCAGACCGCGGTGGGAATCAGACCGCGGTGGGAATCAGACCGCGGTGGGAATCAGACCGCGGGAATTAGGAATCCTGGTTATTCGAAGTATGTGACGAAGTCGCGTAGGCGGCGGACGGCTTCTTCCATGCGTTCGCGGTTGATGGCGTAGCCTACTCTTAGGTAACCTTCGGTGCCGAATTCTACTCCGGGGACTACGGCTACCTTTTGATCTTCTAAGAGGGCTTCTGAGAAGGCTTTTGAATCGGCGATGAGTTTGCCTTTCCATTTGCGGCCCATGTACGACGTTACATCTGCCCAGATATAAAAGGCGCCCTGAGGTTCAGAGGCTTTGACTCCCGGAACTTTATTGATCGCCTCAAAGATAAAATCTTTTCGTGCTTTTAATTGGCGAACGACTTCGGTCATTTCGTTTTTCGAGTTTACTAAACCTTCAATTGAAGCGAGCTGAATGAAAGCTGGCAAACAACTGCTCGATTGGCTTTGCAAATTGGTGATCGCACCAATGATGTTCTCTGGTCCCATAGCCCAGCCTACTCGCCAGCCGGTCATCGAGTAAGACTTCGACATTCCGTTCACAATTAAAGTGCGGTCTTTAAATTCAGGAAACTGGTGAAGTAAATGTGGTGCGATTCCTTCGGGTGTAAAAACCAGGCGATTATAAATATCGTCGCTCATGATTAAGACTTGAGGGAACTGCTTTAGAACTTCTCCAATTTCTTTAAATTCTTCTTTGCTGTACATGAAGCCTGTTGGGTTGCTTGGAGAATTCAAAACTAAAATTTTAGTTTTTGGAGTGATCGCGGCTTTTAGCTCTGCGGCCGTAAGTTTAAAATCATTTTCGGATTTAGTTTGAACAATACGGGGCACGCCGCCTGCGAGTTCTGCCATAGCGGGATAGCTCACCCAATAAGGCGCGGGAATCAAAACTTCATCACCAGGGTTTAACAAAACTTGAAAGGCCGCATAGATCGTAAATTTGCCGCCCGGAGAAACCGTGACTTGCGAAGCTTTGTATTGAACTCCCAATGTGGGGCTTTCGACTTCTGCAATGGCTGATCTAAACTCAGGCAAACCTGCGGCAGGAGTGTATTTTGTAAGACCCTTTTTAATTCCTTCAATGGCTTTTGCTTTTACATGATCAAAAGTGTCCCAGTCAGGCTCGCCAACCGAAAGTGAGATGACGTCATGGCCTTGGCCAGCCAATTCTTTGGCTTTTGCTGCGAGGGCTAAAGTGGGTGAAGGTTTTAAACCTAAGGCCCGTTGAGATAACATGGTGGCTCCTTTTATTTCTTCTTTTTGGAATGATCTTTAAGTTTAGATTTTTTGGGTTTAATTTTTTCAGCTAGAGCTTTTTTTACGGGTGCGGGAACAAGACCATCTAAAGCCCCGCCATAAACTGCGACTTCTTTTACCATTCGTGAAGACACATAGCTAAACTGCGGACTTGTAAACACAATTAAGGTTTCAACATTAGGAGCAAGCCTTCGGTTCATATTCGCCATGGCGTGCTCATACTCAAAATCTGAAATAGCGCGCAGGCCTCGCAAAATTGTGGCGGCTCCCACGTTGTTCGCGTAATTTACTGTGAGCCCATCAAAGATGTCCGCGCGTACATTCGTAGTTTTCTTGAGACATTCTTCGATTAAAACTTTTCTCTCAGCGGGGCTAAACAAAGAGGCCTTTGAATTATTGTCGGCAATTAAAACTACAATCTCGTCATAGTGACTGCTCATGCGCTCAATCAAATCAATATGTCCCAAAGTAATGGGGTCAAAGCTGCCTGGGTAGATCGCAATATTTTTTCGCATTAGCTTTTTGCTCATGAGGCTTTCCTATCACCCCAGAACCAACGCCTTAGGTCGCAGCTTCTTCGGTGGGCCAAGTAAAATAGGAGACTGTCTTATCACCAAAAGCCCGGCGATCCAACAATTCAAGAGGAGAATATTGATCTGAAATGGGTTCGCGAGTCCCTGATTCGATTACGATTAGTACTCCGGGGCGAATCACCTTACTTGCCGCCAACGCTTGCATCGTAGAATCAGCTAGTTTCTCGGTAAAAGGAGGGTCAACAAAGATCACATCAAAGGCTTGGCCCTGGTAATGCTTTAAAAAGTGAAAGACATCATCTTGAACCAGTTGCATGGCCTCTTTTGGTATTTTCACCTTCGCCATGTTTTCACGTAAGATTTTCACGGATTGCTTGCTGAGCTCAACCGAAACGACGGAACTAGCACCGCGAGACAGTGCCTCAATCGAAAGATTTCCCGTCCCGGCATAGAGATCAAGACACCGGCTGTCTTCAAATAAGTCCATCCACTTGTTAAAAATGCTGCCCTTTACCCGGTCGGTAGTGGGACGAATATGGTCGGCCTTAAAGGAGACAAGTTGGATGCCTTTATATTTTCCGGCGATAATTCTCATACCAGATCGGTACCAACTTGCTTAATCACCTTCATAAAATGTTTTATTTTCTTTTTAAGATCTTCGTTCGTTTGAAGAAAATGAAATTCAGCTAAACGCATAGCTTTTGTGGGGGCCTCTACCACTTGGTATTTATCATAAGTTTTAATGACTTTTACTTGAGCCACACAGGGAAGCTCTTCGCCTGGAAGGATAAAGGTTACTTGATAGATATCACCCACCTTCACAACCACTGTGCCGAGTTCCACCATAAAACCATGAAGAACAAGTTTGATCACATTGCCTGTAAAAGTTTGTGCGTCTTTTACGAACTGCGCCCCAAAGGGATAGGGTTTGATTCTTTTCACTACTACGTTTGGTTTTTTACCGAACACCATGCTCAACTAGCTCCTGACCAAGTTCAATAATCTTAAAAATATCATCAAAGGGCTTCGGACAAAATAAATCCGCCCCCAATGATTGAGCTCTCTCTCT
>CAZDFM010000107.1:0-4015 GCA_964504465.1 uncultured Pseudobdellovibrionaceae bacterium
CCGGCGCGGGTAACTTCCATCCCACTAACGACGGGGCGCCGTCACCACGAGTTTCGATGTTGAGTACTTGCGCCGCGGGGGCTTCCCTCTCGAGGGAGAGTTTTCCTGACCAATAATTTTTTGCTTCACTGACGCTTAAATTAACCAAAGCGGCTTGGGCCAGGGCCGGGCTGCCGATGCTGAAAGCTGCAGCCAATAAGAGAAGAGAGTAAAGCACGTGGGATCCCGATAATTTTTGATGGTTAGGGAGCTGTAGTATCGCGAATAACGCATAATGTCAATAAGCATATTGTGAACCTCAACCTATTCGGTTAATTTTTGATAAATATAAAATATTCAGCTACTTACGATAGCTCTTGAATTTTGGACGCGGGACGTCTACACCCAGGTACGCATCAACCCATCGAGCCCAAGGACCTGTCCCAACGGACCCACGTTTTCTAGGACTGAATACGTGCGAAAAAATGAACCATGAACCTCTATCAGTTTTCAACAAAACTTATTTCGATAACGACGGCACTGCTATGTCATCCGCATGTCTTAAGGATTTTGCTATTTGGCTTTTGGTCGATTTGTTTTGTATTGGGCTGCTTGAGTGAATCTGTCAGTGCAATTTGGACTCTCGTATTACTCTCTCTCACAGGCGTGTATCAGATTTTGAGACAGCTCACTTTTCTCATTGGCGGAAAGATATTCTTAAGAAATCAAAGAGCATCAAACCTCACATTGAAAACACTGCCTTCAAATTCGGTTTTGCCACTCGTTACCGTGCTTGTGCCGGCATATAACGAAGAAGAGGTAATTGAATCGACACTGGCAAGTTTGCTCGAGCTTGAATATCCACATCTTGAGATTCTTGTGATCGACGATGGCAGCCAAGACAAAACCGTCGAAAGAGTTAAAGAATTTGCTCAGTTAAATGACGGCTTTATTGCAGTTATTCAAAAAGTAAACTCAGGAAAAGCTTCGAGTTTAAATCGAGGACTCGAGCAGGCGCGTGGCGAATTTGTACTTTGTGTTGATGCTGATTCAAAGATTGAATCAAATGGGCTGAACATCGCGGTGCAAAGAATGTTAGCTCACCCCAACATCGCGGCTCTTGCGGGCGTAGTACAGATCGATACACACGAGTCTTTGCTTATTTCTCAGCAACAACTGGAATACAGCATTGGTAATTTTCAGAAAGCTTTTCTCGCAATCTTTGGAAAAACTAATGTTGTTCCGGGGCCTATCGGACTTTTTAGAAGAGAAGTACTTCTTAAGACTGGTGGCTATACTGAAGGCAAAGGCAGTTATGCAGAAGATACTGAGTTAACACTGAGATTGATCGGTGAGTTACATGAGGTCTCATTTGAGCCCTCGATGGTGACGCATACTCAAGCGCCTCGCGACTGGCAAAACCTGATGAAACAACGGTATCGTTGGACTCGTGGGACTTACCAAGCCGTGTTTCAGATTCTGCCGTCACTTCTTTCTTCGCCACTTAGAAGCAACAAATTTTTTGGTGTATTTCTTTTTAGCGAACAAATTTTTACCGTGGCCTTAGAATTTGGGGTCCTCATTTACTGCTTAACTCGTGTTTTTCTTTATGGGGAGTTGAGCTTTTTCTCGGCTTACCTTTTTGCGCTCTTAGTTTGTGACCTGTTGGTTGTGAGCTTTGCGCTCCAGGGTGAAAAGGCAATTTTAAAAGCTGTGCCCTCAATGTTGGTTTGTCGATTTTCATATTCAGTCATGCTTCTTTTATGGAAGGTCTTTTCGATCCTAGAAGAATGGCGCTCGGTTGGTATGAACTGGGACAAAGTCTCCCGCTATAATTCTCCGGCTAAAGCACTTGTAGCTAAGCGTAGGAGTTTGCATGCTTGAGCTCATTCTTGGACAAATCTTTGGATTTTTCATTATCGGCAGCGCTTTGCATGGCATTTATACGATTGTTCATTTTCAAGGTCGAAGGCTCACAAATAAACCATTCACCAAAAAGGCTCTTCACGGATTATGGGGAGTTTGCCTTGTGTTCTTCTCGTTGAGTTATATTTCTTCTCTCTCTCGGACTGTTCAAGGTGGATGGTCAAAATCAGTTTCTCAGGGGGTGATTGAAGTGCAAGCGGCCCAGCCACCAACAGATTGTTTGTTTGAAGATCTAAGAAAAAAAGATCAGTGCGCTGATAAAACTTTTGTTCAAAACTTGATTTTAGGCCAATGGAAAAATGTACGGACAAGCTCCGACTGCCATCGAGTGGTAAGATGAAAAAGACATTTGCTCTATTTCTTTTAGGTAGTTTGTTGTTTGCTGCAGGAATTGCAAACGCGACAGCATCAGTGAGTTACGATGCTGCGGAGACTTCGGATTCGCTCCGCCTTCGTGGTGTCACTTTAGGAGTGGAGAACGGCTATCTTCTTAAGGCAGAATCTCAACAACTTGAAATGAGAAGCCAGACCGAACGAATTCACACAGTAAGTGCTGGCTACCGTTTTAAAAAAGAAAAACATGAATTTGAAGGCCTTTATAAGCTGATAGACTTGGACCGCGAAGATTCTCACCGAACTCGTGGTCTGGGGTCTTTAGGTTATACCTTTACTGAAGAGAAGGTCTTCACGAGGCTTACGCTTCGTCAACACTTGCCGGCTCAAACGCTTTCAATTCTGCAACCTAGTTCGATTGATCTAAAAGAAGAAGAGCTTACGGCCAATCTTGTTTTTACTCCTTTGAAAAAACTGAAATTACAGACGACCCAAATTTTGGGTTGGCGTTCGGATGCAAATCGAAAACATAATTCTGACTACGCTTTATTATACGGAGTTTCTCCTGGGTGGCCCTGGATTTGGGTTGGATATGGTTATTATACTTTAAAATATTCTGAGCGTAGTCCCGGTTACTGGAGCCCTCAGGACTTTTCTTCGCATGGATTTAGAATAGATTCTTCGTTTCCCATTTATTCTAAATTATCAGGAATATTTGGTCTGAACCTGAACAATTACGATGAAGATGGTTTTTCTGGAAAAGGTCACTATGGAGTGGCGGGGCTTCAGTGGGGCAGCAGTGCAGAGACGCATTTTAAAGCCACCTGGACTCAGATCCGGTCGGGACAATCTAGTTCTCCCTGGAAGTACGACGGCTTAATGCTTAGTTTTTTTACCGCAGACTTCTAGGGTTTTTGCCATTTGTCGGCAAGATAAATCAAACTTAGTAAGCTGATCGAGTCACCGTAGTAGCCTGATTTCGACTTTAGGATTTGATCCCAGCCTTTATTCACAAATCGTTGATAACGCGAATCCACAGTGGCCGCTACAACCCAAGGAGCCGTAAATGCGGCCGAAGTGTAGGTTACTTGTGGCGTCCCATTTAAAAAATATCCTGCTTTGATCTTTTTCGGATCGCCGCCGGTTTCTCGCATGAGCCACTCAAGGCTTGGCCTTAAGGATTCTTTGGCTTCGCTTCGGCCATATAGACTGTAATCAACAGCGATACGAAGTGGTGTTCGACATGCGTTCCAAGAGAAATCAACGGTGCCTTCATCTAAGAAATTTGCTGGAGCAGGCTTGGGATTTTTTGAAATAACAAAGTCAGGGAGAAGACCTGTTGCTGGAGAATAATAGGTCTGTAAGTGGTCGACCATTCCATAGACTGTGTCGATAGCTTTGAGCCAAAAACGATCGCGCGTAGCCTCATAGTAAGCTTGAAAGTGTGCTGGCATCCAATCTGATGTGCGGGTGTTGTAGCGATCACGGTCCCAATCACCAAGATTTGTACGACCGCTAGACGTAAAGTCTACGACCTTGATGCCTCTTTGAATTAAGTTTTTCGCGTGAGAAAGGTAATTGATACCGCTTTGAGATCCCCACCTTTTGTGGGCAAGGAGCAAAGCATAGGCAATGTCGAGATCGCCATCTGTGGCAGAACCAAAGCGGCCTCGCTCGTCTGTTTTGATGATCCAAGACATTGTGTAAGGGTTATTCGAACTACGATGTTGGTAGTACATGTTAAAGAGACCATCAAAAACCGATTTTGCGTCTGACA
>CAZDFM010000107.1:4025-7467 GCA_964504465.1 uncultured Pseudobdellovibrionaceae bacterium
CCATGCGCTTCTGAAGTTGTGATCGAGGATTCTCCGCCGGGCCCCACGCCTTTCATTTGTATGTAGTAACCTCCACCGGGAGTGCCACCGTTGGACCTTTTTAAATACTGCTCACGCCAGTACTTAAAATAGCTGTTAAGCGATGTTTGTTTTCTCGAATTAGAGATGTGGTTAGGCCGGATAACATAGGGACTGAGTTCAGCGGTCGATGTTTGGGGGATCGAAGCACAGGCCATCAAAGGAATAGAGAAAAGAAGAAACAAAAGTTTCAAAAGAAACCCCCTCGACTCTCTATCTTCGAGGGATTCTTATGAGATCACTAGGCCAAATGGGCTCGCAAAGCCTGAATCTGGCTATAAGGCCTGGATACTAATCTAAATAAATTGAGGAGCCGTACCGTGCTTCATTTTCGCGAACTTTATCGAGAACTAGGCCGATATTTCGCGTGAGAAGCGCTGCATAGTCCGAAGGCGTTCTTTCTGTAAGCAGACCCAAATCCTGGACAAATGTTTCTGCGCTCGTATAACCAAGGTATCCCGTAGAGGGATTCAACAGAAAATAGTGAATATCCTTAAGACGCTCAATAGCGGTTCGGTCGTAGCGGCTGAACCAGGTCAAATACTCGGAAATCCAATCCGTACCTTCATTGACGATTCCGCCCCCATTATCTGAAAAATAAAAATGTGCTTCGTTTTGGCTGTCGAGCGAAAGACTGATGTTGCCTCCGCTGTAGCGATCCCATTGTTGAAAAATCGTATCCAAAATTAATATAACCGAAAATTCTCGAGCCAACTTCAGTAGGTTTCCGGTGTAGTCGGGCGCAAGTGTAATGAGGTTATGCGATCTAGGGAGTGGGTTTGAGGCCTGCAGAGCTTGAAAAACGGGATGAGTTAAGATCGGCTTTTCATTGGCACCGAGAGCTTCATACTCAAGTTCTGTGTCTTTTGATTTGGCTTTTAAACATCCATAGAGAGGTGCTCCGCGTGTCATCCGTTCGAGAATTGACACTTTATTCGCATTTCTGTGGGGATCCGCGAAGGATGTTTTCTCCATAAGACTTTTAAATTGATTCATTGCCGTTGGACCAAGCTGGTAAGGAATTGCAGGTCGAATAATTCGGTCCATTCCCAAAAGAGCCGCCATATGAAAGTAGGCCACTTCTAGATCAAAGTTCGCCGAAGAATTTCGAGTCACAAACGAACCCCGAGATTTTGAGCCATCGCTCGAACTCGAATCAATTAACTTAATTTTTAGGTTGATAGAAGATTTTCCGGCAAACTCATTTAAGAGGTAGAGGTTGGAATTTTCTAAATCCATACCCTGCCATTTTGTCATCCACTCTAAAGTATCTTTAGAGAGTTTCTGTCCCGAGTATTGTAGACGTTCGAGAAGGGGATAACCCCGAACGATATCAGCTTGAGCATTAAAGCTCAGCGCTAAAAGTGCTAATAGAATGGCCATTATTTTTTTTGACATCACGGGATCCTCGGGAAAGTGCGAAGAATTTATCAGGTCAGGTTGCTATACACTATTTCTTTCTTTTTACTCGCAGTTTTTTGGTAATCGTTTCGAATCTGACGATAAGTTCGACAGGGTCGTCGACCGACCTTTCCGGCCTCCTTTTCGATGTGTTCATTTAGATTTATCAACATAAACAGAAATCTTTAATCTATTAGACTCGAGTGGATTAAACCAGATTTTGAAAGCAGGGCTTGGAGATGACTGAAAGCGAACAAATTATTAAAAACGAGAGCTGGGGTTCAAATTTTGCGCTGTTGAGGCATCCGTATACCTTTAGTTCCGAGAAGTTAAATAAATATCATGCGTCGGGATTTGAGACCCAAATTTTACTAAAGCGCACCATAGTTCTACGTGGCGCTGATGCCGCAAAAATTTTTTATGATAATGAAAAGTTTCAGCGTGAGGGCGCCATGCCCCGACGTCTGCAAAAGACTCTTGTAGGACGCGGCGGCGTACAGGGAATGGATGGAGTAAAGCATCTCAAGCGTAAAGCACTTTTTCTCTCAATCTTATCGAAAGAGGGAATTGAACCACTCGTAAAAGATTTTGATCGTACCTGGGGCGAACGAATCCGCAATTGGAGTCATCAGGATGAAATCAATTTATTTGATGAAGTCGAGCTATTACTCGCATCGGTCGTTTGCAATTGGGCTGGAATCAAACTCTCAGGTGCAGAACAAGGCGAAATGGCCAAAGATCTAAGTCGTCTTATTGATGGCTCTGGTGGCCTGGGTTATCGATATTTTCAATCGAGGTTCGCTCGAATAAAATTAGAGACTAAGATTGCGACTCTGATAGAACAGGAAAGGACAAAGAAGGGAAAAACTCGGCGGGCGCTTTCTAAAATCGCGTTTTACGAAGAAGATCAGTTACTTTCGCCAAGAATTGCGGCCGTAGAAGTTTTAAATATTATTAGGCCGACTGTTGCAATTGGACGCTTTATTGTATTCGCTGCCCTCGCCATTTACAAAAATCCTCATGTGCAAAAAAAGCTCAAAGATGCGCAGTACCGACGCTGGTTTGTGCAGGAAGTGAGACGGTTCTATCCGTTTTTTCCTTTCGTAGTTGCTCGAGTTAAAAGAGATTTTACTTGGAAAGATTTCGAATTCAAAAAAGGTCTCCAAGTGCTTCTTGATTTATATGGCACTAATCATGACCCGGTACTTTGGCAGAATCCAGACCAGTTCAATCCAGAAAGATTTCGAAACTGGAACGGAAGCCCCTTCGATTTTATTCCGCAAGGCGGAGGCGACCATTTACAACATCACCGTTGTGCGGGGGAGTGGTTGACGATTGAGATTATGGACGTAGCCGTACGAAACCTCAATCAATCGATGAGTTATGAGGTGCCAGAACAAGATTTGAGTATCGATCTTACCCGAGCACCTACGCGGCCTAAAAGTGGCTTCATCATGACAAAGGTAAAACCACACTAGTGCTTACTGGACATTTCACGACAGCTATCAGCGCAACGCTCACAAATTTCGGCGCACTCGAGCATCGTTTTGTCGTCTTTTCCAATTTCACGGCACTCTTTAGCACAACTTGCGCATATGCGAGCGCAGGCGCCGCAGATCTCTTCATGATAGCTTGATTCAAGCAACATAAACTGTGCTGAGGTCGAACAGATCGTCGCACAACTTTGAAGCATACTGATATGATCTGGCGCCGCATGTACTCCTCCAAGAGTGAGGCAGTGACGGATCATCTGAGTACAAGATTGATAGCAATCTAAACAGTTCTGAATACAATCCTTCATCTCGCTACTCACATGCATGGGTTGATAACGATTAGCAGTCGTGGTGGTTTGTTGTGTTTGCATTGTTACTCCTTTTGTTACTAATAGGCGGGCCTCATATTTTTGGCTCGGTCACGAGTCCGCCGTGAGAATTGTACGCCTTTTCAGATTTAGGAGTATTCT
>CAZDFM010000108.1:0-1839 GCA_964504465.1 uncultured Pseudobdellovibrionaceae bacterium
GACGGTAAACCGATTACAAAATTTAGATGTTCACTTGATAACGCAGCTTTAGCAGATTGTACGTCCCCCCAAAATTATACGGGGCTTGCAGAGGGTAATCACACCTTTACAGTTCACGGCTACGACGTTGTCGGTAACAGCGCCTCGGCCAGTTATACTTGGAAGGTTGACAAGACCTTACCTACACTCACTATTGTTCCGAACCCTGCACACCAAACACTTGCAGCCTCTCCTCTGCCTATAACAAATTTACTTTCTCAAGCCTTTGTCATTACAGCGACCGACGCGAACGGCATTTCAAAAGTAACCTGTTCGCTCGACAACGGGGCCCCACAAGATTGTAAGAGTGGAAACTTTGGGCCGCTTACTGTTGGCCAAGGCAATCACGAACTCATTGCAGTTGCGACTGACAACGCTAAGAACACTCAAACCGTCTCTTATAAATGGACTGTCGATTCAGTTGGACCTGATACACAAATTACATCTGGACCACTTGCGATGAGCGGTACAACTTCATTACCTTTTGTATTTGTGGCGAAGAACGCAGGCGTTGTGCCTCATCAAAAATTTCAATGTAAAGTGGACTCGGCCGCTTACACTGATTGTACAAGCCCTAAAACCATCACGGGTCTTAGCTCTGGCCAACATATCTTTTACGCTCGAAGCATCGATGCTTTGGGTAATGTTGGCCCCGAAGCTACCTACAACTGGACAGTCGACACTACCGGACCTGTTATTACCTTCGTAAGAAGTCCGCTTGCGACCTATACTCCGGGAAGCGAAGTTAGAATCGACTTTTTGGTTTCAGATGCGCTTTCAGGAGTAGAAGATAGTTCAATCCGCTGTGGTTTAGTTGGGACGGTTATGAGTTGTAATGCGACTCATAGTTTTGCTCAAGTTATTCAAGCGCAAAACACCTACACCTTTAGCGTAGAAGCCAGGGATAGAGTAGGAAACTCAAGTACAGGTTCTGTGAGCTTCCAGGTCAAGTACAACACCCAAGACATCATTCAGCCGCTTTTGGTTAAAGAGTCTAATACCGTGGACATCTTATTTGTGGTGGATGACTCGGGCTCAATGGCAGACGAGCAAAGAAACTTAGCTGACCGACTCAACGGTTTTATCAGTAAACTCGGCGGTCTTGATTGGCGCATTGCAGTTGTTTCTACAGACGTGAAGACAGACGTAGACAAAAAAGACGGAAGGCTACACCCCATTAAGAGCACAGACTTCACCAATAGATTTTGGCTCACCAGCACAGATGATGCCGCCAAGGCCCAAGCGGCGTTGGGCGCGACTATCATGATGGGAACTCGAGGTTCGGGAGATGAACAAGGTATTAAAGCTACCTACCGCGCAATCGAGCGATCTGTTCTAAACGACACAGTTAACAAGCCCAATAAAGACTTTTTTAGAACGGATGCCGCGTTAGCAGTTATCGTACTCTCAGACGAAGACGAAACGGGAACTACCGATAAAAATAAACCGGCTAAACTAGTTTCCTATGTTCAAACTGTCTGGTCGAACCAGAAGAACTTCACGGTCCACTCGATCATTGTTCGGCCTGCTGTAGGAAGCCTCCCTGCTGACACCGTTTGTAAGGCTGACGCTAAAGGCCAACACCGGTATGGTTACGCTTACGCGCAATTATCTGAGCTTACAGGTTTTGGTAACTCAAATGGTGCGATCATCGGAAGTATCTGCGAATCGAACTACACCACTCAGTTACAGAACATGGGTGATAGCGTAAGAAATTATCAAAAGACCGCGTCGTTAACATGTGCGCCACTTGACTTAAACAATGATGGCGTCGCAGATGTGACGATGTCCAAAAATGGT
>CAZDFM010000108.1:1849-7393 GCA_964504465.1 uncultured Pseudobdellovibrionaceae bacterium
AGGCCAAAAGATCTTCTTTGATGATTTCTTGTTACCCGGGGATTACGTATTTAATTACCCATGTCAGGCGCAATAACAGATTTTTAGGTTGTAAGACTGAGGTGCCCTTGCTGCACAAGCGAGCGCGGCACCTCGGCGCTGTTCATCACTTTTCTAAACTCCACGATCAAACTTCCATCTAATAGAATCTGCGGCGACATATTAAGTCGAGTGACTTCCCAGTAAACTGCTTTGCCTTCGGGACGTTTTCGTACATTGCGGTAGTAGTTCAATAGGCTCGAAATAAAAATAAAGGGATAGATCAGCGGAAATAAAATCAAATTGCTAAGCTTCATGTAAGCAAAGTGAATTTGCACAATCTCAAAGCCCGCAAGTTTTGCTAAAAGACGAAGTTTATGAATTCCAATTAAAAAGATATGGCCGTAGTAGACTTCTGTAATTTGATCCGGTTGGTTGAGCCACAAGGAATCAATTTCGTTAGGTGGTAATATTCGGCTGTGCCGCTCTGAAGAACCCAACAAATACGAAAGACGCCCTCGCAAATTTGAATAATTAGGAGTGGTGATCATAAGACCGCCACCAACTTTTAACGTGCGGTTAAACTCTTTAAGGCAAGCGAGTTGATCACTAAAGTGTTCAATCCCCTCCTGGCAAATCAGATAATCGGCTCCACCGTCTGAGACCGGAAGACCCTTTGTTGCATCGGCATATTTACACTCAAGTCCCGGCACCTTGAAAAAGTCAGGAAAGAGATCGTAGGCTAGAACCTTAGCTCCCCAAGCTTTTAAGAGTTCGCTGGTGACCCCATTACCCGCCGGACAGTCGATCACGACTTTTCCTTTGAACTTATCTTTTTGGCGAGCCAAAACGGGCTCAAAAATCTCTTTAAAGGTTTTCATTTAGGGTTTGAGTAAGCCCGATCACCTTAAGTCTTGTCAACCTTTGCCATCAGTCGGCTCGGGGCTTAAGGCCGTCTTTCTTGAGTTTAAACGACAACTTAGGGCGGATCTTGTTTAAGAACTTTACAATTCTGGTTCTCTCTCCACTATAAGCCCTCTTGCGCGGGCCTAAGAGTTGCTCTAAATGTGCATTCAGTGTGAACGAAAGGAGCAAAGCGATGAGAAAACTGAAATTAAAATTCTGCCCCTACCTCGTTTTGATGACAGTGTTTTCATTGAGCCTTTGCTTGTGGACCGAGGTTAGCTTGAGTTCTCCTCCTGACAAGAACTGCTCCTCGTTAGTAAAACCAAAGCGTGTACGGGGTAAGGCTACGATTCCCTTTGCTCCTACCGATGCCCAAATTTTAGAAATCTGGAGAAGACTCGAGCCTGTCACACCGCTCAATCCCCGCGCTATCCGACTTCATAGCTCAAACCCTAAGGCCGAAAAAATCATCGAAGAAATTCTTGGATTCCCTTACGGCGTCGCTAAAATCTATAACTACGCCATTAAAATTAAGCCCTATAAAGAATGGATCATCCAAGCGGGTCTTGATCCAGATTTAGTTTTTAAAAAGGTTAAAGCGATCGAGCCCGAACTCATCATAAAAGCACTTCGCGCTTTAATAGAGGCCAACTATAATGTTCAAAGCGGAATTGTGAATCAGGGCTTTCTTGATGATGACCCTAAAGTCATGGAAATCATCTATTCGGCAATTCAGCGGCGAATTGAACCCTCACATCTTCACTACTACGCGACCGGCACTTATAACAAAACCTGGGATCAATGGCTTTTAGAGGCCGGCCAAGATCCAGCAAAAGTTACGACCTACATGCCTGTTCTAAATGAAGAGGAACTCACTCGCGTTCTTATTGCCTTAAAAATCGCGGGGGTTCAGAATTTCTCAAAAGAGTTTAAGTACGCTGAATTTGATTCTCCATTGAAAAAAGTTATTTTCGAAACGCTTGGGAGAGAATTTGAACTTCGGAAATTAGCTTATGCAATGTCAGAAATCGAACCGGGCTTAGCTTCTGCCTGGTCGACGAAAATTGATATAAGGCTCAATGGCATTGTCACTTCCTGCCTCAATAGTGAGGTTCAGAATTTGTCCGATGAAGACCGTTTGATTTTAATAGGCCTAAAAGAATATTTTTTTGAAGCTGAGCAGTTGTTCTATGTTCAGAGAGCCGCAAAAGAACTCACTGCGGCTTACCAAACGCCAATTGAGGCTTCAGCCATCACAAAGGCACTAAAGGCCTGCCAGGCTTTCGACCAATTTCTTGAGTAGTCCTAAACAGTTTTAAATCAATAGTCCCCCTCCTCGTTTAAAATAAAAGAACGGGGTAATTTACATGAAATATATCGTATTCTTGGCTTCGTTAGCATTAGTCGCCTGCACGCTTCAAAGTAAGTCTCCTCGCCGCGCAGAAAAACAAAGAAGCCCGACAGCTTATGCAGATGACTATCTGGAATCTCGAATTACAGATACTACCCCCGAAGACCTCTCCTTTGATGAACTAAAAAAGATCTTGAGAGAGAACTCGTTTAGCTCAATTGAAGCGCTCCTCAATTATTTGAAAAGCAACAAGCCAGAATACATGTCTCGCTATGCCGTTGGTTTTAACAGCCGGTCGCTACATGGCTCTTCAAAAGAAAACCCGCGAGTGCTTGTCTACGGTAAACGTGGCAATTTCATTATTTCATTTAACGGCCACAAAGATCAGGTTGCCTATGAAATGCTCGAAGTGGTCGAGTTTAACCATAAAAAGAATATTTTCGAGTACCGCGAGATTGAGTTTAATGAATTCGGTCAACTCAACAAAAACTATAAAATATCGGACGTAGACGGGCCGAAATCAAAAGACTTTCCGCAAGGAAAGTGTCTGCAATGCCATAACAATCGAAGACCCATTTGGGAGTTCTATGATGTCTGGCCCGGATTCTTTGGTGGTGATGATGATCTGCCTATTGCTCTGGATACGAAACGACTTAACAGCACGATTTTAGGTCCCAAGGTTCCACAGTCCGTTGTTCAAGAATGGATGAAGTTTAAGAATGAGACAATGCGAAGAGGGCGCTATGCTTCACTCCTTCCGCTTTCGAAAAGTACCATTAATCCTAAGGAACTTCGACCCAATACAGATCTGAATGTCGCTCTTGCACAACGGAACTATTTAAGAATCGGACAAATTCTAAAAAACACCGTAAAGGGTAATTTTAAATATGCACTTTTATATTCTGCGACCTGCCAGCCGCACTTCAGTAGAGTATTGCAATCCAACCTGACGGTGAATTCTGACAAAGAAGAAGCAAAAAAGTTCGTGAACCCCAAACTCGCGGAATTTACACAGGCGTATTTAGTTAAAGCTAATCCTTTAATCCGAAATCACCAGGTCTTTAAATATTCTGAACTTATTAAAGATCTTGGCCTTACTACGGCCCAAGTACAGGAGTACCGAGGTGTCTACGATAACGAAGACCCTCAAGATTTTGCTCATACAGACCCTGTAAAATACGTTAATGCAGTTTTAAAAACGAAACATGCGTTTGAGTATGGAAACACAGAAGTCGCAAGCTTTCAGGCCCCCTTTTTAGCATTAGTGGATCACTATCTGCCAAAGGCACAAATTGAGACTTGGCCCATGACCATCTATGCAAACGTTCAACGCTACGACAGTGGAATTCCATACGACTCTGCGTTTCGCGATACTATTTTAGATTTTTTATTTTCCAAGCAAGAAGCTACGACTTACAAAGCGATAGAAGACGGTCGGCAGTTTTCTGAATTCTGTTCTGCGGTCCAAGCAAAGCTTCCAGCAGAGTTACTATAATTCATCAGCACCGAGACCAAGCCAACTAAAGCACCTTGGCTTGTTTACAACTCTTATTTATGAGGGCCACAAAAGTTGCATTTGGAAAACAGGAGAGTTCGTGCCCCGGCTCTTTGGGTTTTTTGTTTTTCCCGTTGACCATAAATTCTTCCAACTGATCGAACTCACGCCCAGCTTCAAGCGAGATCCGAGCCTTCGATGTCTTATTAGTTGAAACTAACTCCGTTCGACACTTTCCGTTTGCCAACTTCTGCGACTGCAGACTACTCAAAAGATTTTCTAGCGACGCTTTAGTATTTGCGTCCTTTTCATACCAAGTCCCCGAAATCTTTGAAGCCTTCTGTCGAAAAAGAAAAGCGCCGCCGTTGGGTGACCGCAACTTGCATGTCATCTCTGCCATTCCGGAAGATTCCGTCTCTTGAGCCCAGCCTAAGTCTGCAGATCCTAATAAAACAAAAATAAGTAAAAGCTTTCTCATAGCGCCAAAATTAACAACAAAATCGCGCTTGAAACAACCTCTTCGTTTGAAAATGAAGCAACTTTCTAAATTGAAGCGCATAGCCTGCCCGCCATCAGTCTGGGAAACATTTTACGGCTACAACCTGAGTCCTAAATTCAGGATAATGAGGACTACTCCTACCAAGGTTGGATTCATGCTGAACAAGACTGCGATTCGCTCGCTCACCTTTGTCTTCTTATTAGCCGGGATTCTTTCTTGCCAAAGTTCTGAGAAAAAAACGACCAGCTCAAGAAGCCCATCATCGGCGCAATCTAGTGGTGTGCGATTTAACCTATTGAAAGGGCGAGTGTTTGATACCAAGGATCATTCTGAAAAGACGAATATTTTAAAAACTCCTCAAGCAATTGCGTGTATGCGCGACCTCTGTGGAAATGAAAAAGAGAATTTTTCGGTAATGGATGCCGTCACAACTCAAGCTAAACGCTACATTTACAAAAAAGATTCAGCTCTTTTCCAAAAAATTGACCAGCTCGTAAGTCAAATGTTCGAACTCGAAAAAGAAGAAGAACAAAAAACCTACGAAGCGCTTTTGTGGGCAGAGTCACAGAAAGAACTTATGATCTCCGAAGGCATGCATCAGTTCGGAGGTGCCATCACTGCCTTTGGATATGGACTGAAAATTTTGACGAAAAAAGTAGAAGAAGAGAAACTTTCCGAATCAGATCCCTATAATCTTTCTTTTTCGACTGATGATCTTGTGCAAATCTCAGTGCCAAAAGATCAGTTGCCTTGGATGCTCGAGCTTCAGGCCCAGAGCTATTTTTCCTTTATCTCTAACCTTTTTGAAGATGCCCTGCTTCCTTTAGGAGCACTTTTCGAAAAACGTTTCCCGGAAGATTCCTTTGCGATCGCTCTTCAAAAATCCCTATTAGAGTGCCTATCCGAAAAACATAGATTAACCCTGCTACTTCAGGTTCCTTTGGATGAATATAATTACTGTGAAGAAGTAGGAAAACTTACAGGTTCTCAACCTTTTGACGAAGTACGATTAAAAGATGAATTACTTAATGTCCGCTTTATAGGAATGCTCTTATCTCCGCAATTTCTTACAACGCTCTCGAAGGTGCGGATCAATCCTAAGGAGAAAATTTCGCGCTATATTCACTCTAAAATTGCACAAAGCCTCGAAGCCCGAGTTAAAAATCCTGCTCTATATGTGCGAAGAGAGACCGAGTTACGAGAAAAGTGCCATCAGACGGTTGGAGATGCGGTCGAAATGGCAGGCTCAAGTCTCAGGTCACGAATTACCCAAAA
>CAZDFM010000109.1:0-7371 GCA_964504465.1 uncultured Pseudobdellovibrionaceae bacterium
AAATGCTGGCGATCTGGCGAATATCTTCTATTGTGATCTTTCAAAATGATACGTTGAACTAAGCTCAGTGCATTACGTTCGAAAAAATTGTGCTGTGTTTGATTCTCATATTTTCGCGAGGATACTTGTTTTACTAAAAGCATATTTTCTCCGTACACCTCCAACCCAAATTCGAGATGAACATATCATAGGTTTTTTAAATGCAATTTCTAGAGCACTTCGAATGACAAATAGACTCGCTTTTAAAGGCGCTAAGCGCCTCACCACGAGCGGGTTTCGGATAAGAGCATTTTCAAAAAAGTGAATATGCAAAAAAAGCTTTAACAGATGAATTTGAGATCCAAAAACTCCGTCAAGCAATTAACTCTTAAATTTAGAATTTCGCTTAGCACAACTACTTTGTTTATAATGCTTATTTACGACCTTCCAAGATTCGAATATTGAGCTTAATTATTTTAATCAACTGGTCCCGGGACCAGTTGCGAATATAACGATGAATTCGCAATGCTTAAAATTTCCTCTCACGAATATTTTGGGGAACCGCTTATAACGAACCAAGGAGTGGGAGATGAATGTACCGGATCACATTATAGGCTTCTTCGCAGAATCGATTGAGAAAACAATTTCCACTGCTGATAGTCTATTTAATAAAGATGTTTGAGCTGTGTTTTGCAATGTGGATAACTATGTTGATAGAGCGTGGATACAATGTTCATAAACTGTGGCGTCAATGAACTAATATAAATAAATTTGAAAAAGTCCTGATTCCGAAAAAAAAATATTTCGTCGTTGAACGACGCGAATCTCATCTATAACCTCTCTTTCCTATGAGTGCAAAAACGTCGACCCCTCCACAGGCTTACACGCGTGAGACCCTTACTAAGGCTTTCGAGTGGATGAAGTCTCAACCTGAATCTATCAAAGACAAAATTGTCTCTGCGGATTCGCTTGTGAGATTTTATCTTCATTCGAAGCGTTTTGGTTCTCCTACCCTTGCACTTTTAGATGACCGGCAACCCAACCTGGAGGACTTGATCTCCGTGGAAAATTTTAAACAGGACCTTAAGGATTTGGCCCAAGGTTTAAAACAATTTGAAGAACCCGCGGATCCACAAGTGCCTTTTCAAGCGCGCCCTGTAGAATTGAGCGCGAGCGTTACCACTTCTCCGACATTCGCGTCATCGAGTTACAAAACTTCTGCAGCGGTCAGTGAGCCTCGCCCCTCCACAAAGAGTGTAGATTCAGGCCGCGTGCAGGAGCAAAACTACGGTTATTCTTCGCGAATCGCCGAGCAAACTGCTTCGCCAATCGCAACTGCTCAACCGCCGCCAACCACGCAGCCATATGCTGGGCCAATACAGCAACCTGTTTCTCAGCAATATAGTGCTCCAAATCAGCAAACGCCTTCGCAGCAATATGCAACTTCGTCACAGTACGCAACTTCACAGCAGTATGCGGCTCCAACGCAGCAGCATACAAATCCGCAGCAGAATTATCAGCCGTCACATGCTCATGCATCGAAGGAAGGTCCTATGAATTATTCTCATCAAGCTCCGCCTTCTCAAAGTTGGAATAACTCGATGCCTTCACAGGATCCTTCGATGGGGCCGACTCTGACTTTGGCTTGGGATGAGAAGACTTTTATGGCAGTTAAAGCCGTTAAAGAACGCTTTAACCTTTCTTCTGATCAAGAAGCTTTAAGAATGCTTGTCGCAACAGGCTTTGATCGCCTTCGAGAAGGCTTTCTCAAGGGCTTCTAGAGCCATAGACCTTGACAGCCCGCGTGGGCACTTTTACCTTCTCACTTGGTCCAAAACCGGCATCTCAAGAGGTAAACGCGCGTGAGCGAAGACAAAGCACCTTCTCTTTATAAAGATACAATTCTCCTCCCCAAAACTGACTTTCCAATGAAAGCCAATTTGGCTCAAAGCGAACCTCTCCGCATTGAAGCATGGACCAAAGATAAAATTTATGACCGCATGGTGAACAGCAATACTTCTAAAGGCACATACACCATGCCCGATGGTCCTCCCTATGCGAACGGTAATCTGCATTTAGGTCACGTGCTCAATAAAGTGCTTAAAGATATGGTGATCAAATCTCGAAACATGGCGGGATATAAAGCGGCTTTTGTTCCGGGCTGGGATTGTCACGGTCTTCCGATTGAACTCAACGTTACAAAAAAGCTCGGCGATAAACGTAAAGATATGACCGATGCGCAAGTGCGAGACCTTTGCCGCAAAGAAGCTCTTCACTGGATCGACATTCAGCGCGAGCAATTTATTCGCCTTGGAATTCTCGCCGATTGGCAAAATCCTTACCTCACACTTGATCCGGCCTATGAAGCCGATGAAATTCGTTTGCTTGCACAAATTCAACGAAACGGAATTTTGTATCGCGGAGAAAAACCCGTTTACTGGTGCCCGGCACTTCAGACGGCACTTGCTGCGGCCGAAGTCGAATATCGTGATCATAAAAGCCCTGCAGTATATGTGTCGTTTGAACTAATTAAATCTCCGTTGTCGCTCGCACTTCCTGAAAAAACGAGCCTCGTAATTTGGACGACAACTCCTTGGACTCTTCCTGCTAACCACGGAATTGCGCTTAACGCTAATTTTGAATATGGGGTTTACAGTGTAGCCGGAGCCGAAGGTGCAAACCCTGGCCCGATCATTGTCGCTCTCGACTTAAAAGAAGCTTTCGAAAAAGACACGGGTTTAACGCTAAGCTTGGTGCAAACTTTTAAAGGCGCGCAGCTCGAGGGGTCAAAGGCAAAGCATCCTTTTATGGACCGTGAATCTTTAATCATTTTAGGTGATCACGTTACGACCGAAGCCGGAACAGGCTGTGTTCACACGGCTCCTGGCCACGGTTTAGACGATTATATTGTGGGAATGAAATATGGACTTCCTGTCGATTGCCCCGTTGATGAGGCGGGCCGCTTTACGCTTGAAGACTCTGAGCTAAAAGGAATCAAAATTTGGGAAGGCAACAAAGTCATCGTTGAGCGACTCAGAAAAATGAATCATCTCCTTGGATTCCAAGAGATCACGCACAGCTATCCGCATAACCCGCGCACTAAAACGCCGCTTATTTTTAGAGCCACTCCGCAGTGGTTTATTCGCTATGATGATCCGAACTTTCCAATTCGCGAAAAAGCCTTAACAGCGATTGAAAATGACCTTGAGTTTTTCCCGGGCTGGGGTTCTCAGCGGCTTAAAGCCATGATCGGAAATTCACCCGACTGGTGTCTAAGCCGTCAGCGTCTTTGGGGTGTACCAATCCCCGTTTTCTATTGCTCATCTTGCAAACATGAATTCGTCGATGCCGATGCTATGGACAAAGTTGCCGACCACATGGAAAAAAGCGGCAAAGGTCTTGAAGCCTACTTTAGTTTAAGTGTTGAAGAGCTTATTGGAAAACAATCTTGTGAAAAGTGCGGCTCCCATGAGTTTACCAAAGGAAAAGACATTCTCGATGTTTGGTTTGATAGCGGTGCTTGCCACTTAGCTGTTCAAAGAAGACGTAAAGAGCTTGAATACCCTGCGGACATTTATCTTGAAGGAAGCGATCAACACCGAGGTTGGTTTCAAACTTCACTCATGTCGTCGGTTGCAGCCGAAGGAAAGCCACCGTTTAAAGCGCTTGTGACCCATGGTTTTGTGAACGATGCACAGGGTGCAAAGATGAGCAAAAGCCAAGGCAATGTCACAAACCCGTCTGAAGTGATGAAAACTTACGGTGCTGAAGTTTTAAGGCTGTGGGTTGCGCACGAAGATTACGGCCAAGACGTAACCGTGAGCGAAGAGATCTTTAAACGTACAAGCGAATCTTATCGCCGGTTTAGAAATACGTTTAGATTCTTACTTGGAAACTTACATGATTTTGATGTGACTAAAGAAGCCGTGGCCTTTGAGAAAATGCCTCCGCTGGATCAGTGGGCGATGCTTCGCCTGAATGAATTAGTCAAAACTTGTGAAAAAGCTTATGACCGCTACGAGTTTTTTAAAGTTTATCACGCGCTTAATAACTTTTTTGCAGTCGATTTATCAGCGACCTATTTGGATATTTTAAAAGACCGCCTTTATACGTGGAAACCCAACGGCAATGCGCGAAAGTCGTCGCAAACCGTGTTTTATCATTTGGTCGAATCGCTGTGTGGCTTAATGGCCCCTATCACAAGCTTCTTGTCAGATGAAGTTTATGGATTTTTGCCTCACACAAAGACTCAATCAATTTTTGAATTGGGATTTCCAAAAGTAGATGCAAAACTCGAAAATCCAAACTTGCTGGCCGATTTTGAGGTTTTGCTCGAAGTACGCGCTCTAGTTTCAAAAGAGCTTGAAGAACTTCGGCGTCAAAAAGTCATTGGTTCGAGTCTTGATGCGCAAGTGAATCTGACTGTTAGCGAGCAAAAAGCTAAAACGCTTGATCGTTACAAGCAACATTTGCGAGAATTCCTGATAGTATCCCAAGTAAGCTACCAAACGAGTGAAAAAACAGGTGCAGAGTTTTCGATGACGGCTGGCAAAGCAGAAGGCATTAAATGCTATCGTTGCTGGCATTACAGTCTTCAGACCGGTAAGAATTCAAAGTTCCCCGAAGCCTGCGAAAAATGTGTTGAGGCCCTATCATGAATATTGACCGAAAATATCTAATCCTTTCTGCATTTTCAGGCGCAATCGTAGCTCTCGATCAGCTGACAAAAATGTATGTGCACACCCAGTTTCGCTTGGGTGAATCCATAAACGTCATCAATGGTTTTTTTAATCTCACTTACGTCAGAAACTTGGGCGCGGCCTTCGGAATTCTAGCTCAATCCAATGAGTCTTTCCGCACGACATTCTTTTTGTTGCTGCCACCGATTGCGATGATGCTCATTTTGTTCATTTTAAAAAGCACTCCTCTCAGTGAACGGGCTCAAGTGTTTGCTCTTTCGTTAGTTTTTGGCGGCGCGCTTGGTAACTACATTGACCGGATTCGTTTTGGATATGTCGTCGACTTTTTAGATTTCCATATTCAGCATCGTTACGTTTGGCCCGCTTTTAATGTGGCCGACATTTCGATTGTGGTGGGAGTGGCGATTCTTGCCCTCAGCACAGTCAAACAATTTATGGAAGTTATGAAGAAGCAAAAGACGGCGTAAGTCGCTCTTGGGGTGGGGAAGATGAAATTTAAACGACGCGAACTTTTAAAGTTCGCAGCTTTTCAGTCGGCAGTTTTAACTCTTCCTTTAAATGCACAAGCTAACACCGGTTTTAAACGCGACGGAATTTCGATTCTTCAAGGCCCAACCGATGAGGCACGTGCTCAGTTTTCTGTGGTACACATGGTGGGGCGTGATTTTGACTTTGAAGTCATTCATCCAAGCGCCCAAAGTATTCTCCCCGACCGTATTGAAGTTATTCAACCTGCTGGCTCTTATTACCGCCTCACTCGCTTGTTCTTTTCAAATCTCGAGCTGTTATCAGGTGATCTCGCCTATGCCTTCGCGGTGATTGACCGACAAACCCGAAACTTCGTCGACGTTCGCCAGTTTAACACTGTTGATCTTGAAAAAAGGGACCTTCGCTTTGCAATTTGCTCGTGTATGGACGACGGCCTTCATACCCCCGGCATTTGGCGTGATTTGAATCTAGAAAAACCAGATGTGATTTTCTTTTTAGGTGACAGCGTCTATTGCGATAAAGAAACCGCGATTTCAACCAGCAATGCTCACCCGCAAAAACTCTTCCGACGTTTTTGTGAAGGCCGATTAACTCTGGATATTTACTTTAGCAAAAGGCTCACTCCGATTATTGCAACTTGGGATGATCACGACTTTGCACAAAACGACACGGGCTCACAGTTTCCATTTGTGAAAGAGTCGCAAGAAAACTTCTTGAGCTTTTTTGTAAAAGACAGTGCTTACTGCCGAGGTCTTGAAAATGGACCAGGTGTCAGTAGCGCCTTTGTGATGGGTGGCCAGCAGTTTATTTTACTTGATGATAGAAGCTTTCGAAGCTTTCAGGGGTCACAAGACGCTTATGCACATTGGGGTGTAGACCAGCAGATGTGGTTTTTGAATCGAGTACGAAACCATCAGGGTCCCACTTGGTTATTTAACGGCAGTCAGTTTTTTCCGCAGATGATGTTTAAAGAATCTGTTTCGGGTGATCACCCTGTTCAGTTTGAGACCTTGATTGAAGAGCTTCGAAGAACGGGCAAAAAAATTGTTTTTGGCTCAGGCGATGTTCATTTTAGCGAGATTTCTAAAATTGAGCCCGAACAACTTGGCTATACGACCTATGAACTCACTTCGAGTTCGATTCACAGTCACCGCTGGCCAGGAATCCCAGCGATCATTTGGAATCACCGCCGCATTCGAAGCACAGGTAATCACAACTATCTTTTAGTGAAAGCTCAAGCCCAAAATTTAGGCTTAAACGCTTCAGTTGAAAGCCGCTCCGAAAATCGCGGTTTTAATTTTAGTTTGGATTTTTCGCTTTAATTTGTGGCTGCGATATAACAAAGAAACTCGTCCCCATCGACCCAGTCGACGTCTCCGCCCAAGCCATAAAGATACATTGTCACTCGCCGTTTTTGCATGTCTTCAATCTTGGCACTGAAGATCAATTGTATATCTAGATCAGCTCCGTAAATCGTTCTTTGAGTGAGACGAAATTTTCGGTCACTAGCACGCTCGAGCTTCATAAAACGACCTCGGTCGATTCCAAAGTTCATGCTGCATTCGTCGCGAATTCCATCAAAACAAGGTTTAAAGCTACGATTAAAATACTGATCCCGTTTGAGCATGGCGAAGTTTTCGGTGAGTATCATCGTAAATTCTGCTGGAGTAAATGAGCTCATAGAATCTCTGGAAATGTCTTGAAGCCGACACGAAATACTTTGCTGAGCCTCCACCACCGAAGACATACAAAAACCCATCACCGCCAAAGTGCTTAAAAACCGTATCGCTTTTCTCATGGCGGAGCTTAATTGCAAAAGGCTCTCCGAGTATTTCTTGAATTTACCAGGGCTCTAATACTGGGGTTTTTAACTCGGGGGTCTTGTCTTAAGGCTTTGAAATCATAGGAAAAAATCTCAAATTGAGACCTGTTAAAAAGCTAGACAGGTGCCAGGTTTCAACGGCCCAAAGTGGGCTATTTTTGCCGGGAGATGGCACTTTACTTGGATATATAGAGCTAGAAGGGGATCTTTTTAGATCTTGGGGGAACAGATATGGGGCAGTTTAAATTAATTTTCAGCATGATTCTGGGTCTTCTATTGGCTCTTAGCTTTAACAACTGTTCGGGAGTTAAGTTCTCTGAACAGCCTTCGGACTCCACAGGTTCTAATAACATCAAAGATCTTGATGGCGACGGTAAAGAC
>CAZDFM010000110.1:0-7356 GCA_964504465.1 uncultured Pseudobdellovibrionaceae bacterium
AGGGTCATTCATTCGAACTCCCAAGCTCGCCTGAGTCGCTATCATACGCCTTCACCAGAAGAGCGGTCGGTTCAGATTTTTGTGGTCGACCAATATGATCGCCGTGCAAAACCCTATCCGATCGAAGACACCACTCAGATTTTTTCGAAGTACGAAGAGATTCGGCGCATCGACCGACTTTACGTGGCTCCAGAGGACTTTGAAAAGGCCGAGAAGATCTTGATAGACCGTAAACTCTAGTTTGTTGGCGTCAAGACCTTGATTTTGTTAGCAAATCAAGAAAGTTAAAAAGTCCTCAGCTAAAGTGCAAAAGCTTTGATATACTAGCTGCCTCTATGACGAGTACCCTCCCAAAATATAGATTAGGAATCTCCATGGCCCACAGTGACCGTGCGGTGGTTCTATTAAAAGACCAAGTGGCAGTTAAAATCCTCGTTGAAAAACACAACGGCTCTGACAGCACAAACTTCGAAATTTTGACTCTAATTAAAAGCCTCCTTGCCGGACAAGCTGTAGGCGTTGATGAAATTGATATGGTCTGCGTTGCGGCTCCTTGGCGAAGCACCGAGCTTGAAGACGATGGGGTAAGGCAGTGGCTGTTGCCACTTAGAAATCTGCGTCGGCAGATTCAGCAAGATTGGAGCTTTAGAGCTGACACCAAAGATCAGTTGGCCGAAATTTTTGGTGAAGAAATGCCGATCCATTTTTTTGCCGAAGACCAATGTCGGTCTGCCTTTACATTGCGTCGATTTTCGCAGCACGAATCTTTAGTTTTAAATTTGCACTCGAGACCTGAATTTCATGGCTCAACCATTTGGAAGTTGGGCCCTGGAGAGATCAAACCTTTGATCGCATTCGAGCAAGATGAATCGCTTGAATTCTTATTAAATAATTTGGCGCACTTCGCAGGATTTACTGGGCCGCAGGCTATTCGTGGTTTTTTAAATCTCGCACGCATGGGCGAAGAATCCTTGCTCGATAAACTTTACGGAGTGGTTAACGTTGATAGCGACGGACGAGTCGAAGTCGATGTTGCCCAGCTTGAAGCGAATCCAGCGCTTGATTCGGATTTTGAAGACCTCACGAAATTATTTGGTCCCCCACGCCCGACGGAATTACCTGTTACCGTCAGAGAACTTGATTTAGCCTCAAGTGCGATGAGTATTTTAAAAACACATGTGACGAGACTTGCTGAATGTTTAGTTAAGGATCAAGGATCTTTGCCGTTAATTATTCAAAGTGAATCAAGCTTTGGTGATGTGCTAAAGACTGAGTTTGAAGCGCTCGAACTTTTTCAAGAAGTGACTTGGCATCGCGAAAAAGAAGCGGTCGCAGAAGCCTTAGGCGCGGGTTATTCGAGCATTGGCGAAAATATTAACTGGAACTTCGACGCGGCAAACTGGCAGCCGCTTTCTTACACCCAGATCTTTAAAGACGGCGAAAGTCTCACTCCTTAAGTAGATCTTAACTTTTAGGTCTATTCGTCTCGTTCATTTTATAAACCGAAAATTAAGAATCGCATTACCTTTGACGAGAATTGAGCACCTGTTTTTAAACTGGTTTGACGGCCCTGTCCTGTCTCCTCAGACTTTAAGTTCATCGTTCGAAAAATTCATCAAAGAAGGACAACATGAACTTCAAAGCTTTCCTTGTAATATTAAGTCTCACAATTGGTGCACAGGTAAAGGCACAAGTTTCAGCACAAGACAGTGCTCCCGCAGCTGCAGCAAACGATAAGCTCAAAATCTCTGGAATAGGGCGACTTCGTTATGAGAATCAAGAGAACACAATCTCTGCAGCTAAAAGCGCAAGCTTTATGAGCTTTCGTCTTCGCCCGAATCTTACCTACAAGGCGAGTGAAGATTTAGAAGTAGTCCTTGAGCCCCAATTCTCAAAGAGAATGGGCTCAGAAGTTTACAGTAACACGGCCGCGGCTGCTGGCGATCCCACAGCAACTCCAAGCTTAGGTGAATCCAGCGGAAGTTCCGGGTATCCTGGCGACCCACTGACAGTTTTTCAAGCCTATATGAACGTAAAACTCGGAAGCGACATTAGCCTCAAGGCTGGTCGCCAAGTTCTAAAATACGGAGACGAGTTAATTTTAGGACCTGCTAACTGGGGTCTTTATGGCCGCTCTTTCGATGCTGCAGTTCTTCATTGGGAAAACAACGGGCATTTCGTCGATGCAATTCACGCAAAACTTGCGGACTTCGGAACAAAAGATGCGGGCGGTGAGCGAGAGTTAAACGGTGTCTATACTTCATGGGCTCTCAACACAGTTCTTAAAACCTTAGAGGCTTACTTCTTTCAACGAAACGACACGGACTCTGCCGACACCGCAAACTCAGATAATGGTGCAGACAATGTTTATAATGTTGTAGGTACTCGCCTCTTATTTGGACTTGGCGATTTTGGTCTAACTGCTGAATATGCTCATGGTGATGGCAGTGATGTGTTTGTCGGCCGCGGCACACAAGCTGATATGTATGACGTTCTTTTAAACTACAAAGTTTCGGACGCGCATAAGTTGGGTCTTCGATACGCTCATGCAGGTAGCGATTGGAACGAACTCTATCCAACTACAAACTCGTATTTAGGTCGTTCAGATGTAGTGGGAAGAAGAAACCTTCAAGCCATCGCGCTTCACTATAACGGCGTGCTTTCTGAAACTGTCGAGCTCGGTGCTGATCTTTACCACTTTGATCGAGCCAACGATAAAGCTCCACTTTACCGCACAGACGGCACAACTTCATACGGAAGCCTTACGAGCAGCGAAAAAGCCATAGGCGATGAAATCAATTTGGTGGTGAAATACAAGCAATCGTCTTTGCTCACTTGGAGTGCTGGTGCCGCCTATTTTATACCGGGTGCTTACATCAAAGACTCTATTGCTAATGATAGCCAAAAGATGACTTTTGGTTACGTTATGCTTGAGGCGAAATACTAATTCACTGTTTGCCCTGTCTTACTTTTAGACGCTGTCCAAAGTAACCGCAGCCATTTGGCATTAGTTTGCTCCTTAATGGCTGTAGAGTTGCAACTTAATGTGGACGGGTGGTGTGAATGACGTCTAAAAAACTGAAAGTACCTAATATTCAGTTCGATCAAAATAAAGTTTCTGAAAATAAAACTAAAAAAAGAATTCTGATAGCCGATAAGGACCAACTCTTCGCCCGCCGCCTGGGCGAAGGCTTAGACGAGAAGTCCTACGAAGTTCGCTATGCGTACTCTGTCAAAGAAACTAAAGAAACTCTCGAGTTCTGGAAACCTGACCTTTTAATGGTCGATCTAATTTTGCCAGAGACCAACGCCTTCTCACTCTTAAATTTTCTGCAAAAACGCGCGAACTTAAAGCCCGAAGCCGTCGTAGTGACTTCACGGCAAGCGCACAAAAAATTAGTCGCACAGATTTTAAAACTCGGAGCCACCGGTTATTTGAGTAAACCCTTTTCGGTCGAGGACGCAGCACACTATATAGAAGCTCAGCTTACACCCGTTGTTACAAAACCAAAACTTGCAGTCTCGGATGAGGCTCAACGCGAAATCAACTTAATGAATTTATTTGTAAAGCAGGCCTTGTCGCTCCCTCGCGATTCGGTGAGCCTCCATAACCTTATGCGCATGATTAGTATTAGAACCGGTGCCCTTAGGGTATCGGTCATGCAAGTGATCAGCGAACATCAGGCCATGATCCTGGCCGCCAATGATGACTCGTTAATCACCGGAAAAATGCTGAAGCTCGAAAAATACCCTGAAATTCAGACGGTGGTAAAAAATAAAAGCATTCACTGCATCGAATCCGCCCGCGAGTCCGAACTTATGAGCGCGGTCAAAGAAGAATTTCACCAGACCCCATTCGAGTCGCTCGCCGTATTTCCAATCTACGAGCAAGGGCATTTCTTTGGTGTTATGAGCGTGAGACTTCCGCGCACCGAACCTGAGGACATGAACTTCGTTCGAAGTTTCGGCGGCTTTTGCTCCGATATTATTTCACTGACCATTGGGATTCACGGCTAATTTTCTAATAATCCGCGGAATGTCGATGTTGCATCAAGCATATATACGGTCGAGCCACTGAGAGACCGCGCATGGAAAGTTACCCTTGAGGACAAAGCGTCTGGGAAAAAATACGATTCAGTTGTATCAGTGGCCCACGGGGCTGCAGCAGTTGGTGATGGCAAATGGTACGACGCCTATAATTTTTTGAGATAGCTACCTCCGCCGGAAATCAGGACCTGTCGATTTATATGTGTGACCGTGAATCTCTCCAAAAATTTAATGCGGCCTTAGGAAAGAGGTCAAAGATATATGCCAGTGGAACTTGTTCCTCTCCTGAACTATATAAAATTGAAGAAATTGTTCCAGACTGCAATTGAATAGAGATGCGCATACAAGAGGTTGATCTCAAGAGTGTTCGCTATGCGACTCTTTATGCTTTGGACCGATAAGTCCAGGATTTGACATTGTATATACTTGTATATACAATAGGGTATGTTACTTTTTGATTTAACAGATGAACTTTCAAGGGCCAAACTACGGTACGCTTTGGTTGGGGGATATGCCCTCGCTTTGCACGGCATTGTGCGGGCGACCATGGATGTCGACTTAGTTCTCAATCTAAATCTGAAGGACTTTGAACTGGCAGAGAAGTTGTTTGCAGGAATTGGACTCCAGTCGCGTCTACCGATTCGTGCACAAGATATTATTAAGATGCGCAAAGAGTATATCGAAAATCGAAATCTCATAGCCTGGTCCTTTGTGGATTATAAAAATCCCTCTCGCCAAGTCGATATCTTAATCACCGAAAATTTGGAAGACCTGAAGACAAAATCTATAGCGGTGAGTGGTCGAAAAATCGTGGTGGCGACGCTAGAAGAAATTTTACGTATGAAAACAGCGGCCGGGCGACCCCAGGACTTATTGGACATTGAAAATATTAAGCAGGTGCTTGATGGCAAAAAAAAGTAAAGTAAGCACAAAGAAAATTTTGATCCCTCCTGAAGAGGCGATCGAATTTCTAGAAGACTTTCGAAATATGATTGCCGACAAAGACGAGCCAACTCAGGCCATTAACATACGAGTTCCCGCCAATATTTTACGTGCAGTAAGAACTAAGGCTAAGAGCGACGGCAAGAAATACCAATCTCTCATTGTTGAATATATCCGGCGAGGCCTCAAAGCAGATTAGGAGAGCGTGCCCTGAGTTAAGTCTGACGCTCTGCCAGAAATTAAAAATTACAGCCAAGACTTCGCTGCAGCGCTGAGAAAAGCTGCTATTTGCTAAGGGGGTCGACGCACTAAGTTGTCGCGATGACCTTTAAATTTGAGTCACGGAAACAAAAATTGATGTATGTCAGGTGACTTTCAGAAAGAATTAATTTCTTCTCTGTGAGGCCGCGTTCAAAATCTAAATTGCTCCCAATGGTAAAGGAAATATTTTGCATAAGTTGATGGTATTTTTGCTTCTATTTTTTATTTCTAATCCATGCTTGGCGAAAAATGAAATTGAAAAGTTGGATTGGAATGTCATCTACTTCATGTCTTACGACAATAACCTAGCCTTCGCTGGGCCAATTATTCTTAAGGAGCTGCAAAAGGGTTTAAACAATGTGGGCTCAAAAAGAATTGTGATCAATGTACTGGCGGACTTTCCGGATAAGGTTACCGACGGGCCAGGGCTATTAAAATTGATTCTCAAATCGAAAAGTGAAATTCAAATAACAAAGATAGATTCGGACGCCAGTTCCTCGGAGGAGATAGTAAAAGAATATTTGAATGAGACAATTGCCAAATTCCCTGCGAAAAAAGTAGCAGTTATTTTCCTAGATCATGGTGGGCGCCTAGATGAAATGTCAAATGACGGATCTCCGGGGAAAACCAAAAAAAATTGGCTTCTAGCAAGTAAAATTGGGCCTCTCATTTCAAATATAAGAACCGAATTAATTAAACAGGACTCCAATTTAGAAATGCTCTTCTTGCAACAATGTGGCCGCGGTTCGCTCGAAAATTTATTCAGTTTTAAAGGTGCCGCTGAGAGTATCATTTCTTCACAGTTTAACGTTGGGGCACCAAATACGTATTATCGTGAAACCTTAGAATGGTTGGGGAAAAACAGTGCTGAGGTTAAAGGCGTGCAGTTGGCAAACAAAATAGTCTCAAGCGACAAGCACTTTACAAACTATGTAGTCGTAAGGGGAGATGAGCTTAAACATCTACCTGTTCATTTCGACAAAATTTTTAAGGGTATTACAATGAAAAGCCTACGAGAAGACGTGAAGCTCGGCAAACTATCTCCAACGTTTGAAGCGCGGGGAAGGCGGCGTCATATGGAGTACAATTTTGATATTTCCCAGGTAATTGCAGCTTCTAAAAAATTATCCAAAAATTCGGATGCTCAGTCGTTTTTGAACTGGCTAAAGAAGGATTTGATTATTCAACTTTCAACAAATAAAAGAATAAAACACCAATCAGATCTTATCGGTTTATCCCTGTTCATTCCGTCGGATGATTCCTTGGTTGATGAATATAAAAATATGCCAATTTACCGCGAGTCGAGCTTGTGGAAAAAGGAAAAAAGTCCTACACGACTAGTTAATCTTTAAGCCCTTATTGACCTTCACAATATGTCCTGAAATTCCAGAAGAAAGAGGGCTCGCGAGATATGTTGCAGTCGTGGCAACTTCTAAAGCTTCGACGATAAAAAAGCCGGGGTATTTTTGTTTAAAATTTTCGATACTTTCTTTAAGCGGCACACCCTTGAAGTTTGTGAGCAGGAATTCTTCGGTGACTCCCGATTTGACGGCATTAATGGTGATGTTTTTGTCAAACGTAGGAGACTTTAATTCGTTGATGAGCTGATGAAGTGCGCTGTCTGTGGTTTCAGCAAGATCGTATTCGCCGGGAGTTTTGACTTCGTACATATTAGATAAAAAAATCACGCGGCCGCGTTTTCGGCTTTCTAAAAATTTTAAGGCTGATCTTGCCATTCGTACGCGGGGAGAGTCCATCAAGGTTTCGGTTGTGAAGGGGTCTAAGTGAGTGTCGATTATGACTTCGAAACCACCTAAGGTTTGCGTGACTTGTGAAATTGCATCAAGATCGTCGCGCTCAGATTCTAACTTCATTTCAAACGAGGCGGATCTTCCAAAGCTTTGATTGATTTGCCGGTTATCCATAAGGTTGTCGGCAAACTTTCGCATGCTGCCGGCCTGAGGGCCGACAAATGCCACATCAGCACCTTGTTCGTTTAAGAAAGAGGCGAGGCCTTGGGTGAGACTATGTCCGGGGCCATACAAAATGACGGTTTTGTCGTTTAATCTCAGAGGCGATTCGCGCATTCTTCGTCCTTTGGTCTGA
>CAZDFM010000111.1:0-7319 GCA_964504465.1 uncultured Pseudobdellovibrionaceae bacterium
TACCTCACTGATTTCTCCACCACCCATAGGTTTTCCGGGTGCCAATGAAGATTTAGAAGAACCGCTTCGACTGCCTTCTGGCGAAGAAACTCAACCAGATAATTAATTTGAATTACTTAATATTGAATGCGGCCCGAAATCATAAGATCTTCGCCGATATGTATGACCTCGGGATGGCTTAAACGGATGCGTTCATTGAGATTGTTGATCGTAAAACCACTGCCCCACGACATCCCGTCACCGAAAACACTGATATTCTGAAATAGAACTAATCGATCGGCGGCTTTTTGTTTTAGAAAGCTCGAAAAGACCCGGCTCCCGCCTTCACATAAGATCGAGCAAATCCCTTTTTCGAAAACTTTTTCTGAAACATCGAGAAGGTCCACCCGGCCATCAGCAAGAGTCTGTGGAAAAATATAATTCCAGCCGCGAGCATCTTGCCAACCCAACGGGGTCGTAACTGCCGTAGCCGCAAGGTTCATGCATTCTTTTTTTAAAGTGTCGTCTGTGAAACTTTCTCGCTGTTCCCAATTAAGGACTATATATACGTGTTCAGCACGATGATTTTTCAGAAGTTTTGAACCCGGCAAAGTCTTTAAAGTTTCTCCGCGTGGATCAATGATAATAACTTTATTAGTCTTCTCTGAAAAGTGGGGATGGCGGATATCTAAAGAGGGATTGTCTTTAAGAACTGTTCCAGCCCCAACTAAAACTGCATCGTGTGTCCCGCGCAAATACTGTACAAACTCTCTGGATTTTTCAGAAGTGATCCACTGACTTTCTCCCGAGTTCAATGCCACCCGGCCATCAAGAGAAGAGGCAACTTTAAGGCTTACCCAGGCACGTCGAGAGCGCATATTACGTAAAAACACTTCTGGTAAACGTTCGAGCTCAACACCAAGATCCTCAAATTTTTCAACTTGTTTGCCCGCTTCAATGAGAATCTCAGCTCCTTTGCCACTAACAAGAGGATTTGGATCTTCAAGTCCGTAAACAATTCGCCAAACTGGCAAGCTTGCAAGATGTCTCGCACAACTAGGAGTACGACCTTGATGTGCGCAAGGCTCAAGGGTTACGAAAACCTGTGCGCCTTCGAGAAGAGCTAAGTCGCTGACTTTTTTTAACGCATCAATTTCGGCATGATCAGCACCGACGGCCGAATGAAAGCCTACGGATAAGAAACGGCCTGAAGAATCTAGTATTGTGCATCCGACTAGAGGATTGGGAGAAACAAATCCTTCTCCCCTCTTTGCTTCCTGAATGGCCAGAGCCATCGCCTCATGATCAGTGAGTTTCTGCCCGACTTGCACTGAGATTTTTTCGAGGCTCAAGCTTAGCCTTTCCAAGACTCCCAATAAGATTTCAGTTCAACTTTTTCAGCCGAATCATCCACCTTAAGGGGCCAACGTGTATCGACCATGACAGCATATTCGCTGGTTTCGGTTTTGTTTCCGACCGACTTCACGGCTTTTGGATGCGGCCCGTGTGGAAACCCAGCAGGATGAAAACTCATCATTCCAGCGTGCAGGTTGTCGCGGCTAAAAAAGTCGCCCTCATGGTAAAAGAGAACTTCGTCGTAATCGATATTTTGATGATAAAATGGAACTTTTAAAGCATCCGCGTCTTTTTCAAGAGGGCGCGGTAAAAACGTGCAAACCACAAAGTCTTTAGCGACAAAGGTAGTGTGAGCACTCGGTGGCAAATGCGCACGGTGACTCATAAGTGGCATCATATGGTCCATGTGAAGTGTAAAAGGGAACAAATCCCCTTTCCATCCGACCGTATCGTAAATCATCTGACCATATTCAAATCGAGTGACGAGGTCCTCGCGTTTAACTTGGATTTCGACGATTTCAAGATTCTTGTTTTTTATAAATTGTTGTTGAGCCTCGAGGTCAGGCTTTCCGATTGCATTGATATCGTAAACTGCGTGACGACCTGCGATTCCTCGGTCCGGCTCTTCGTAGTGAGAATTGCGATTTTCAACAATAAAGAAACAAGACTTTTCAGTTGGCAAAATAGTATGTGTCAGACATTTCGGAATGATGATGTACATGCCCTTAGTAAAATTAAGCATTCCATACTCAGAGAGTACAGCGCCGGCACCTTGGTGACAGAAGTACATCGTGTCGCCGTCCGCATTGCGGTGCCCGACAAGATTGGTCTTAGCATCAGGTTCAATCCAGTGTTGATATATTCCGACTTGTTGGTTGTATAAAAGTCTTTGCCAGCGCGCTTGCGGCTCTAACTTAACAAGATCAAACATGTGTGGTTTTAGGGGACCTTCAATATTTTTCCAACGCGTGCTTGGGTCGGGCTTGATCAAATGTGAAACGGGGCCAAAAAAACCTTTTAGCCCCTGTTCTTCTTCGTAATGACCTTCTGGAATTCCCTTATGTCCTTGGCGGGTGGGTTTTCCTTGCGTGTAGTGATGCATACTACTCCCTTAGAGATAGCCGCGCTCGCGTTGATCTCTTTCGATGGCGTCAAACAAGGCCTGGAAGTTTCCATTACCAAAGCCATCGTTGTTTTTACGCTGAATGATTTCAAAGAAAATTGGTCCGATAAGATTCTTTGTGAAGATTTGCAGTAAATAACCGTCTTCATCTCCGTCGACTAGAATCTGTAACTTTTTAAGTTGTTCGATATTTTCTGTCACATTCGGAACGCGTTCTTGAATCATATCAAAGTAAGAATCAGGCGCGCCCAAAAAGTTAATACCTTGTTCTCTTAAAGAGCTAATTGAATGGCAGATGTCGTTTGTGAGAAACGCCAAATGCTGAATGCCAGAGCCATGATATTCATCAAGGTACTCTTGAATTTGAGATTTCGCTTCAGTCGGTTCGTTAATCGGAATCGTGATTTTTAAACAAGGAGAACGCATTACCTTTGAAGTCAGGCCTGTATTCTTACCTTTAATGTCAAATTGGCGAACTTCTTTGAAGTTAAAAATCTTTGAGTAGAAGTCACACCACTTCTGCATATCACCGGCAGGTACGTTATTTGTTAAGTGATCAACGTACTCAAGTCCAAAGCCATCGGGATTGCGATCGCCTTCAAAGTAATCAAAGTCGTCGTCGTAGTGAGACTTTTCTTGGTAACGGTCAACAAAGTAAACCGCAGAGTCACCAATGCCGTAGATGGCTGGAAAGCTGTGCGAGCTTTGATCGTTTTTAATGTCGATTGGGCGCGCACCGTTGGCAACGGTAATTTCTAAAGCTTTTTTTGCATCTTTCACGCGAAAGCCAGTTGCGCAAATTGACGGACCATGAAGTTTTGCAAACTCAGCCGCAAAAGTATTTGGTTCGTTATTGAGAACGAAGTTCACGCGACCTTGGCGATAAAGAAACACTTCTTTCTTTTTATGTTTCCCGATTTTTTTGAACCCGAAAGTTCTAAAAAGATTTTCTAAGATCTGAGGGTTTGGAGCTGCAAACTCAACGAATTCCATTCCGTCTAAACCGACGGGGTTTGCCCATTCTTTTTCTTTTACTGACATTGAAGTACCTCTTTGTTCTGCATTTGTGGTCTGCATGAATTCTCCCTTTTAGGTGCCTGGAGACTATAAAAAACATGCTTTGCCAGAGAAGTAAAGTGGTTTTCCCTCTAGGAAAAAGTGTAAATGTCGGGAATTACTTAGCTTTTTATTAACTAATGAACGTTCGGCGAATCAAAAACCAGGATCCATCGTTCGCGCTTATCCTCTAAGACAAGGATTTCTTTGGTCAAAATAAAACCAAGGCTCAAAGCCTTGTCTTTTACCAGATGTGGGTTTTTATTTGGTGCGAGCACCAAACGCATACGGGGGCCTTGGGGAATTCGCTCTAAAATTCGATTGATTGTAAAAGCGCCTACCCCGCCGAGCAAAAAATTTGCCCCGGCTGTGGGGTACCGGATTTCGGTGGCGTCCGCCGTATAGAATTTAACTTTTGCAGGCTTTTTTCGAAGTGAAAAACGGCTTAAGAAATCTTGCTCAAGCCAATTCATGATGTGAGCGACTCGGTCTACAAAGTGAACTTTTTGAAAGCATCCCATCGAATACGCGACCTGACCGAGTAGGCCGTGATCACAACAAAGATCCCACACCTCATAGGGTGCAATAAGTTGATCGACCATCGTTTGCAAACGTGGAGATAAACTTAAGGAATTCGTCTTGCGTATTCGTTCTTTCATCATTCAAACGTCCGATAGAATTCTTTTACCTTATCGTCACACTTAATAGACGACTTTGACCATCGAGAAATGCTGAGGTCCAGGGGGTCCCGCACTCGAGAAAGGGCAACGTAGGCTTGTCCCGGTTCCCAGAGTTGTGACAGATCTACATGAACTTTATCCACCGTCATTCCTTGCGACTTATGTATGGTTGATGCGTAAGCTAAGCTCAGTGGAAAATTGGTCACTGCGGCTGTTACATTTCCCTCTCCATCTAAGAGAGAAAAACTCGCTTTCTCTAACGACACTTGCCTGCCGTTAAAAAGTTCAAGATTGATTTCGGTGTCTTGCATTTCTCGTACAAAGGCCAGGGTTCCGTTCACCCACCTTTGTCTAGGATCATTGGTTCGTAACATGACCAAGGCTCCCTCTTTTAGCTCTAGAGCTTCGGGTAAGGGCGAAGACTTTTTAAGTAGAGCAATCCCTCTTTCGTTACCCATATAAATGGAATCATAGACTCGGGCTCGAGTGTCGAGCTGTGAAAGGCGCATGCTATTGTAAGCATCAACAGTTCTTCTGAGTGGAAAAAGTCGGGTTCCCTGCCAAAACTCTTCATCGATTTCGGTGACTCGAGAATCTAGAAATTCACAGACTTCATCGTCAACCTGAGCTTGTCTGATCTTCGAAAGGATTCTTAGGAATTCTGGATTTTGGCTTCGATGGTTTACGGTGAGTTGCTGAGATCTTAAAGAACCCGCCTCCCAACTTGGATGAAGAAAAGCCCAATCTCTTTGCCGACTATGAGGGGATATTGGAGGGAGCTGACAAAAATCTCCAACAGCAATAACCTGGAGGCCTCCCCAAGGCTCTTCTTTCTCCATCACCATCCTGCAAATGCGTTCAATCACCTGAAGTACTTCTCCAGAAATCATCGAGATTTCGTCGATCACGAAACCCTTCACTTTCTTAATTCGACGTACCACCCTTCGATCTTGGAGAGACCGTTCGATTGCACGTGCTGGCCCGCCCTCTAGAATGCCAAGGCCAAAGAAACTGTGAACTGTACGGCCACCAATGAGCACAGCCGATGCACCTGTGCTTGATAGGATAGGAAAACTTTTAGGATCTTGATCGGAGGCAAAGGTCTTTAACACAAAGCTTTTGCCGCTCCCCGCAGGACCTGTGAGAAACAAATTATGGCCCTGTCGTATAAGGTCGAGCGCCTGCTGTTGATCGGGTGTCAGCTGCATTGGGGTACCTTCTTTGATGATACTGATAGCTTCACAATTCCACCTTTTACATCTATGATGGGGTGATTTTAACGAATGTCCATTTGCTGACCGTCGTTTTTTAACATCTGAGGTTTCTTTGAGCAAAACTATTAAATTTGAAACGGCCCTTGAGAACCCGGGTTTTCCGGGTGTCGAAGATATTCATCCTGAAGAGTTAAGAACTCATAAAAATGAGGTGGCCATCATTGATGTTCGCCGCCCAGATGAGTTTGTAGGCGAGCTGGGGCATATTCCTGGCGCAAAACTTCTTGTGTTGGATACGTTACCTTCTGAAGTCGACCAACTTCCCAAAGACAAAACAATCGTCTTTATTTGCCGAAGTGGAATGCGCTCAGCGCAAGCCGCTGCCTTTGCAAAAGATGTCGGCTTTGAATCGGTCTACAATATGAAGGGTGGCATGATTTTCTGGAACGAACTCGGTTTTGAGACCGAAGTTTAAATCGAAGGACCTATTTAAAATGAGCAATGTTTACGTAAACCGCACTTTGAATTTAAAACGAATTAAGTATATCGGCCTTGATATGGATCATACTTTGATTCGTTACAACTCGTTCAATTTTGAATCTTTAGCCCACGATATTATGGTCAAAAAGCTTCTCGAAGAGAAAAAATATCCTGAAGGAATCAAGCAGGTTAGTTTTGATTATAACCGAGCCATTCGCGGTTTGGTTATGGACAAAAACAAAGGCAACGTACTTAAACTCAGTCGTTACGCGGCTATCCGTGGAACCTATCATGGCCTTTCGCCATTGGACTATGCGAGCCAGCAACGTCTCTATAAAAGTACTTATATTGATTTAAGCGACGCAGATTATGACACCGTCGACACCGCATTTTCGATCGCCTTTGCTGGTCTGTTTATGCAGCTCGTGGAACTTAAGAACACCACACTTAAAGATACTCTTCCTGATTATCGACAAATTGCCGAAGACTTAACTGGCGTGCTCGACCGCGGCCACCGTGATGGTAGCATTAAGGATGTTGTAAAATCGAATTTAGGTCATTTCATTATCAAGGATGAAGCAACCGTTCGAGGACTCGAAAGATACAAAAAACATGGCAAAAAGATTTTTGTTCTTACGAACTCTGATTTTCATTATTCAAAAGTTCTGTTGGACTATGCGATTAATCCTTTCTTAAAAGACGGAGAAACTTGGCAAGATCTTTTCGAGTTCGTGATTACTTCAGCTCAAAAGCCCCGCTTCTTCTTTGATCGTTTACGCTTCTTAAAAATCAATCCTGCCGATGGCAGCATGACAAATATGGATGAACCACTTAAGCCTGGAATTTATCAGGGTGGTTGCGCCAATCTGTTCACCAGCGATTTGCATTTAAACCCCGACGAGATTCTCTACATTGGTGACCATATCTATGGCGACATTGTCCGCTTGAAAAAAGATTGTGCTTGGAGAACAGCGCTTGTCATCGAAGAGCTCGAAGACGAAATTAGCAAGATCCATAAAGCGCAGCCCATCATTGAACAAATCAACCACCTTATGGATGAAAAGATCCCTCTTGAGTTGAAGGTTGATAATTTAATTTCGGAAAAAATCGAACTCGGCGACGTAAAAAACGAGGCTGAGATCGATAAGAACCTTAAAAAAATTCACGAGATTGATTTAAAACTTAAGCCGTTAATCAAACAACAGCAGTCGATGTTTAACCCGCTTTGGGGTGAAGTTATGCGTGTTGGGATTGAAGAGTCTTATTTTGCCAATCAGATGGAGAGATTCGCTTGTATTTATATGACTCGAATCAGCGATCTTCTTGAGCTCTCTCCGCGGACTTATTTTAGAAGCTCAAAACGTCCTCTAGCACACGATATTCAACACCAAAAAGACGCTCCTCTTTAAGGGCGTCTATTCTGCTTCAGAC
>CAZDFM010000112.1:0-4387 GCA_964504465.1 uncultured Pseudobdellovibrionaceae bacterium
AGATCTCTTCTTCTATGGGGCAGCCTGTTCCCGAAGAAGTAACCGCTATAATAAATCAAACTCATGAGAGTGTTATCGAAGAAATCGGCGGAAGCATAGAATTCTACCTCAGCACAAACCAAGGAAGTCCGATCGCGCAGTGTTTTGTTTCGGGCGGCGGGTCTAAAATTTCGGGACTTATGACTTCAATGTCGAGAGGCATTAAGGTGCCTTGCGAAGCTTTTGATCCTTTTATGAATATTAAGTTTAATGAAAAAACTCTCACCTCCCAGTACATTGGTGAGATTAGAGAGTTTGCGGCGATAGCTGTCGGCCTAGGTCTTCGGCAAATCGGTGATTCATGATTAAGATAAACTTAATAAAAAGCAAAGTCGGAATTCAGGCTCCCGCCGACGTAAGTATTGATTTTGGCAGCGGCGGAAGTGGTGAAGGCGGATCGAATGCTGGCGCGCTGATTAAAATACTTTTGATGGTAGGTTTTATTGCGGCAGCGATGCTTTACCGCGATTCACAATTAACCCAAATTCGGACTCAGCTTGAAACTTCAAACGGTGAAGTGTTTGCAGTTCAAGCTCAAATTGATCAGAAAAAACAAGAAGCCGGAGCAAAGCCCGAATTAGAAGCCGAAGCCCGTGCTCTGAATAACAAACTTGAAATTCTAAGAAATTTATCGCGCCTTCGTCTTACTGAAGTCAAATCTCTCGATTTTATTCAAAGTATTATTCCCGAGAGAGTGTGGCTCCAATCGATAGACTATAAGCCGCCACAGTTTCGAATCTCGGGTTTTTCAACTGCCGAGGAAGAAGTGACAAAGTTTCTTAGCGGACTAGAAGCGGGACCATATTTTACGGATGTCATTCTGTTGCAATCAAAAGAGCAAAAGACCAATCAGGGCACAATCAAAACATTTGAGATCAGTTTCCGAGCGGAGAGTGCGAATTGAACGCCCTGGTAAGCAGACTTGAACAATTATCTCTTGTTAAAGCGTTGGTGATCGGCCTCGTCATCGCAGCCCTTTATTGGTTTATGTCAGAAGACGGCGCACAAGAACTTCAAGTCATCGAAGCCAATAAAACTCAAGTCGAAGCACTTCGAAAAGAATTGGCAGCTCTTGAAAATACTGTACGTGAAGTCCAGGAGCACCAGGTCAGAATCGGGGCTCTCGGAAATGAACTCAATAATCTTTCGAGCTATATTTCAGAACAATCGAAAGCCGTAGATTTGATGAAAAAGGTTTCTAACGAAGCTAAAGCCGCCGGTCTTGATATTATCAATTTGGCCGAAACTTCAGATGCAGCCGCGACTGAAGGTGAAACTTTGTATTCAACTTATGGAATTCAGGCAAGCCTACAGGGAACTTTTTCACAGCACCTCTTGTTTTTGTCTTTCTTAACAAATTTGAAAACGATCGTGACCGTTAGTGATTTTAATATGGCGGTTGATTCTCAGGCGGCCGCAGCTGCCGGGGCCGACTCCCCAGACGCCAGTTTTACTGTAAAACTTCGCGGTTACCGTTATAATCCTGAGACGCCAGCGGCTCCAACGGTGACACAATGATGAGGAAAGACCAAATCCTTTCAAGTTTATCATATGTAGCTGTGGGTGCAGTGGCGATTCTAGTGGCGTTTTGGATATCGTCCGCTCTTCTAAAACCCGCTTCGACGCAAGAAAATCTCTACGCCACGATCCGCGTTCCGAAAGACGCTCCGGCTCCTGGAAGCAGTACTCCTACCAATAACGTTCCAGCACAATCACCCAATAACCAAATGGCACAGGATCCGCAGACGATGCCTCCAGTTGACCAAAATTTATCTTCAGATGATCCCCAGAATATCTCGGGCGATACACCACCTATAGATCCGGCATTTGCAGAGGGTTCTGAATCTGAACAAAATTTAGGTTTAGAAAAAGCCCAACTCCGAACTGAAGTGCAAAGTTTCTTAGAACCTTTTATTTATGACCCCAAGGGGCGTCGAGATCCTTTCAAGCCGTACTCCGAAATCGTTCTTTCTGACGGAAGCGATGGGCCAGTAGGTCCAGTTATGCCACTTCAGAGATTTGACTTAGACCAATTGAGATTGATTGGTATCATTTGGGATGTGAAAGATCCAAAAGCTATGTTTTTGGATCCAAATTCGCGGATATACACGATTGGCCGTGACGAAAGAATCGGGCCAAACAACGGATATGTTGCTGCGATTCGCGAGGGAGAAGTTGTCGTAATTGAAACCTTCCGACGACGCGAGGGAGATCCCATTTACACTCCCAGGGTCCTCCGCATGGAGCGGTGACTTTCCAACTAAGAGGTGTCAAGGATGATACAGAAAAAATTAACTTACTACTTCGCACTCATCGCTATGATGGCTTCGCTTTCTGCTTGTACAACAGTTGATACATCAGACGAAGAATCAATGATGAGCATGGATTCCGACGTTTCTGCCGATGCTTCAGCCGACGGCGATTTCGCCTCTGAAGAAGCGGGAGCTGAAGAAAGTGCTGGAGATATTGCCGAAGCTGATGACCTTGCAGGTGAAGATTTTGGCGGCGAAGATATGGACGCTTCTGCAGCCCCTTCAGAAGATGTGGCGGCGACAGATGACTTTGCAGCGGACGAGTTTGGAGACGAAGATTTTGCGGCCGAAGATTTCGACGAACCAATGGCAGAACAATCTCCCGCTCCAGCGCCTTTAGCACAAGACGAAGCAGCGGAGAGTTTTGAGCCCGAAATCCAAGGTGGAGAGGATTTGGCAGCAGTTCCTGAGCCACAACCTATCGAAACTCCAGCTCCATTGGCTGCTGAACCTGCTTTTACCCCTGCTCCGCAAGCAAGTGCGCAAATTACGAACATCAGATACAAGGCAACACCTGGCGGTGGAGTGATCGTCATCGAAGGCGACAGCCCGCTGAATTATCAAACGCGTTTGAACACTGACACCAATCAATTTATTATCGAAGTGCCAGGTGCGGCACTGCCTGACAGATTAAAACGTCCGTTTTTGATGAAAGAGTTTCCGCTCGCAAAGTTCGGTGCTGTTAACGCCTACCAAAAACCGGGAAGCACTACCGCACGTATTGTTGTTCAATTGAAAAATGCGAATGAAGGCGAACCACAAATCGAAGTTAACGGAAACGAATTGAGCATTGTTCCCTCTTCTTCAACAAATACAGTAGCCGAAACAACTATTACTCCTGAGTCTCTTTCTCCCGACGCTGACCCGGGCGATGCATCTTTAGATATGCCGCGTTCGAATGACTTTTCATCGCAACGTAGAGACGAAAGAATTTTAGGCGCGAGAAGTCTCGATGAATTTTTGATGGGAAACACTCGGTTCTACGGAAACCCTCTTTCAATTCAAATTAAAGATGCCGACATCCGAGACGTTCTAAATTTCATCGCTGATGAAAGTGGTGCGAACATCGTAATTTCAGAAGACGTCGCGGGTCGAGTCACAATTAAGCTCCGTCAGGTGCCATGGGATCAAGCCTTGGTGACAGTAATGAAAGCCAATAAGCTTGGCTATGTTCGCCAAGGAAGCGTCATCAGAGTTTCAAAACTCGATTCACTTCGTGAAGAAACAAATGCGGCCCGAGATATTCTGAAAGCACAAAAAGATATTCGGCCTCTTCGCGTAAAAGTAATTCCAGTTAGCTTTGCGAAAGTCGAAGACATGGTTGTTCAGTTTAAAGACTTTTTAACTAAAGACCGTGGAAGCATGGTTTCTGATCCTAGAACAAGTTCTTTGATTGTGACTGACGAAGAGGAAGTGCTTGAACGCATATCTCGACTAATTAAAGAATTAGACGTCGAGCCTACCCAAGTCATGATTGAAGGTAAGGTTGTTGAAGCCGGAGAAAGTTTCGTTCAGAACATCGGAGCAAACTGGGGCTTTTCAGGTACTGATATTTCCCTTGGAACCGGGTCGCAAGGTGCAGTCAATCTTTCCCCAAGTTTAGGGGTGAAAACTGTAGCACCTGAGGCTCTTACTCAAGGTAACTTAAGGTTTGGTCTCAACATCGGAACGATGGATATTCTCGGAGATCTCGCGGCCACTCTCAGTTTGGCTGAGACTGACAGTCTGGTAAAAGTAATTTCATCGCCAAGAATTGTGGCCATGAACAAAGAAAAAGCCACGATTAAACAAGAAAGTGAACAAGTCACAATCACTACTGTGACCGACCAAACAGGAAACATCACTCGGGGAGTAACACGTACTCCAATCGTAGTTCAGCTTACGGTAATTCCGCAGATCACCAACGATGCCAACGTCATCTTAGATGTCGAAGTCGAAAGAGAATTTGCCGGACCACTTCTTGAGGAGGTCACTCAAGCTCGAGCGGTTAACTCTCGAAGTGCTAAGACTAAGATCTTAGTTCGTAATGGTCAGAC
>CAZDFM010000112.1:4397-7312 GCA_964504465.1 uncultured Pseudobdellovibrionaceae bacterium
AATCGGGGGAATCTATCAGAGCGATAGCACCGAAACCAACACGGGTGTTCCTGTTCTCAAAGATATTCCCGTATTGGGTTGGTTATTCAAACAGAGAAGCAAAGACTTAATCAAAAACGAACTTCTGATTTTCTTAACTCCGCGAATTCTCAACAGCAAAACAGAAAACGCGAAACTCTAAAGAAAGCCCGCGAGCCACTCGGTGGCTCGCACCTCTTCCAACAAAACCCGCGAGTCCTTTCAAATGCATTAGCCGGCGGTTTTAAAGTTAGAGATTTATTAAATGGCCTGCAATCGGCTTGCATGTAGCAGGCGCAAAGCATAAAACTCGCCCATGGATCTTTTCGAAAGTAGCCAGAACCAAAATCCAGATCGAGCCGCCCAGGCTGAGCGCCACCGTCCTCTGGCAGAGAGGCTTCGCCCTAAAAATCTCAACGAATTCGTTGGGCAGAAGCGCTTGTTTCGAAATGATTCTCCGCTGACACTTTTTTTTGAAGGAAAGATTCGTCTTCCCAACATGATTTTCTGGGGCCCGCCTGGGACAGGTAAGACCACCTTGGCGCAACTTTTAGCTCAGCGGGGTGACTATCATTGGATATCTGTTAACGCGGTTGAGACAGGCGCTAAGCGCTTAAGAGAATTGGGCAATGAAGCTAAATACCGAAAGACCTCGCAGGCCACTCCGACACTTCTGTTTATTGACGAGATTCACAGGCTCAATCGTTCCCAGCAAGATGTGCTTCTTCCCTTCTGCGAAAAGGGAGACTTCACGCTAGTGGGAGCCACAACTGAAAATCCGGGCTACGAGCTCAACCGCGCTCTTCTGAGTCGGTCACAGGTTTTAGTTTTTGAAGCTCTCGGCGAAGACGATCTTAGGCTACTGATGAGCCGCGCTTGTGAGGTTTCTGGTTACAGCGTTGATCAAGTACTAGAGCCAGCAGCCCAATTTTCAATTCAGCAGATGGTGGCAGGCGACGGGCGTAGAGTCATTCAGATCATGGAGCGCCTTCTTTCTAAATATGAAAATTCAAAGGATCAAAATGGGGTCCCCTTGACGGCCGAACAGGTTCGAGACGAACTCCATAGTGGAATGATCGCTCATGATAAAGCTTCAGACCTTCATTACAACTGCATTTCAGCCTTTATTAAGAGTATACGTGGAAGTGACCCTGACGCCGGTCTGTATTATCTCGCCCGCATGCTTGCTGGCGGTGAGGATCCCAAATTTATCGCGAGACGATTGGTGATTCTTGCCTCTGAGGATGTAGGAAATGCAGATCCAAGGGCATTGAGTCTCGCAGTTTCAGGTTTCGAAGCTGTTGAAAAAGTGGGTTTGCCCGAGGCTGCCATCAACCTCGCCCAAGTCGTAACTTATTTGGCATGTGCACCGAAGTCGAACCGTTCTTATTTAGGGTTGAAACAAGCACAAGCGGTGGTTGAAGAAACTGGCGAACTTGAAGTGCCATTAGCTCTTCGGTCCGCGCAAACGGCATTTAACAAAGAACAAGGTTACGGAAAAGACTATCAATACTCACATGACCACGCCAAAGCTTTCGTCCAACAAGAATATTTGCCGACAGCACTTCAAGGCAAAAAATTCTACGAACCAGCCGAGCGTGGTTTCGAAAAAACCCTAAAAGAATATCTAAATTGGATGCGCGAAGGACCCAAAGCTCCAAAGGATAAATAAGCTTATATATTCTGAAAGCCGTGCTTGAAGACGTTTTTCAATTTGGAAATTTGCTTATGCCAGAGAGCGCTTTTAAAAAGTTTTTCGGGCACAAATACAAAGACAAGGCTCCTGACCTTCTACTTTAAATGAATGACGTGTATTGGAAGGAATCAGGATTTTATCTCCTGCTCTCAACAAAAGTTTATTTCCAGCGATGTCGAGCATCAACTGGCCCTGTGCAACCATGCGGACTTCGTCAAAGGGGTGACGATGGTCTTGAATCAAAGTGTTCAAATCAAACACCTCTTCAAACGCCTGAAGACCTTCTGCCTCAAACATAAGAAAGATTTGTTTTTTGTCGGGCACAATCGGGGCTTGCCATCGAGTTACTAACATTTAAAGACCACTTTCAACCGCCATTCTCTCATTCATCATCACACCGAAACATTTCCGGTTGAGTAAGTGTTGTACGATTTTCCTCGAGATCTGTCCAGGTGACTGCCAAAAAATGAGTCATATTTGGCAGTTGAACGATTTTGATACAGGACAATAAACCAATATTGAGGGGGGTAGTTAAAGTAATTCTCTGCAGGGGACGAAGTAATACTCAGACAGTGACAAGCCCCTGGGAGGGAACTTGAAGAACGCACAACAAGAAATTACACACAAAAGTTTTAGCGAACAAATTCTCGAATTCGTTGGCGCAAGCACTGGACTTAAGTCACTCGATCCTTCGCAAAGCAAAATCCAAATTTACCAAGAGGTCGATGGCAAAGTAATTAGCTTTCAATCACAAGAAGTCGAAGATGTAATTCCAAGAGTAGACGGTGACGGACAATCCTTCCTACAGATCAATTTCCAGTCAGGAAAAAAGATCTTAATCACTGAGAGCCTTGTCGGATTTAAGCCTGCAGAAAATCCTGGTTTAGATATGACGAAGCTACCAAAAGTTGTGACGACTCCCGATCTAATTTCAGTCGTAGAAGCCATCGAAGAAGCTATGCATGTTCCCTCGCAACCCAATGAAGAACTCGTCATCCTCCGCCAAGTATTTGATTCTGTTCTTAGAGGCGCAGAAACCGTCGGATTTGATCTTCAATCAGAGCGTGTGTGGCTCCAACAACTCGCTAGCAATCCAAAAAGAGCGAGCGCTTAACCACATTTATCCACGGGATTTATTCAGAATCCCGCCATAACATCCCGACTTTAGGCCAATAAAACGGTATATCTCGCTCGATTTAGC
>CAZDFM010000113.1:0-7293 GCA_964504465.1 uncultured Pseudobdellovibrionaceae bacterium
AAGTGATGATGTTCAATCAATTTCCAGAGATTGCTTCAGATATTTCAAATGAGCGCCATACCGTGATCACCGAGAATGTGTCGAGAGTGCACATAAATTTGTCGAATGAAGTTTTGCTCGACCTGCAAAGGGCCAAAGAAGTTTTGTCGCACAAATTTCCTGAAGGTCGGGATGCTGACATAATAGCCTTTGCATTAGATCTTCTGCTCAATCGCATGGACCCGCTTCGCAAAAAGAACTCTAAGGATGGGGCGAGAGTAAATACGCAACCATTGACTGCTAAAACAAAAGTTTGTTCACGATCTTCGGCCAAGCCGGCTGATACAAACTCACAGAAGGAAATCAAAACTCGAAATCCAATTTCGACTTCCGCTGCGGCAGTGAAACGTATAACCTTTAATAAAGGCGGTGGTGCTTGCACTTTCAGGGATCCTGTATCGGGCACAACTTGCGGCGGCCGATACCAAGTTCAAATTGAACACATTATTCCTCGCGCGTTCGGAGGAACAGATGACCCTTCCAATCTGACGTTGCTTTGTCGGCAGCACAACCTTTTGGCCGCTGAGAAAGCATTGGGTAATAAGCTGATGGATAAGTACAGGCAAAATTGAGGGTGGGATTAACCTAGCGGAATGTATTGGGGGTCATTGAGGTGCGTGTTTTAACTCATCTCATGGAGTTCCCTTGAAGATAATCGATTTGAAGCTTTTAACAGTCCGTATGTCTGTTTTTGCCGCCTTGGCTTTTAACCTTTTGGCTTGTGCTAAAGGGGAGAGGTCGGTGTCGGCACCCGAGGTAAAGCCCGTCTCTCAAGAGGTTGAAGGAGTTAGGGAACGCATTGGCTTGGTAGCGGCAACCGCTGCCGAATGTGCGGCGGGCGGGGTCGTCGTTTCCTTTTTTATGGATGCAAACGAAAATGGTAGTTTTGATGCAGGTGAAATCCTCGTTTCTGAAACTCTCATCTGTAATGGCGCTGAAGGTGAAGCCGGTGTCGACGGCACTGCAGGCGCAAATGGTAAGGACGGCGTTGACGGCGAAGATGGTGTTGATGGGAAAGATGGTGTTGATGGGAAAGATGGTGTTGATGGGAAAGATGGCGTTGATGGGAAAGATGGCGTTGATGGGAAAGATGGCGTTGACGGCGAAGACGGTAACGACGGGTCGAATGGTGAAAACGGTGCGAATGGTGAAAACGGCGTCGACGGGAACGACGGCCAAAACGCCGAACTTCCCACCTACAGTATCGTAGATGTGATTTTTGCTTGTGGTAATCACGGTGGGTATAAGGAAGTGCTTTTGCGGCTTGCCAGTGGGGATGTGTTGGGGTCGTTTTCTGATCACACTAATGGGAAGATGACTCGGCTTATTTTGTTGCCGGATGGGACTTATCATAACACTGATAACACGGGCTGTGTGTTTACGCTTGCGACGGATCGGCAAGCAAAGACGAGATCAGTCAGTTGGGAAGGTCAAGTGCAATCGACTTGGAGGCTTCCATAAAGCTAAACCCGAGCTTTATGGCTGCGGCGCTCATTAATTTTTCTACAAGAATCACCTCCTCAATTGTGAGGGGCTCAAAAGTTAAGCCAGAATCACGGAAATGATTCACTTAACCCTTTTGAGGAGTAATACAATGCTTAAGATTTTCGTTATGCTTTCAGTACTAGCTTTAGGTCTTCCCGCATTCGCAAACATGGGCGACAAAGTTCAGGACAAAGTAAATAAGATGGACGAGAACAACGATAAAAAGATCTCTCCCGAAGAGCACGCTCGCGGTTCAAGCGCTATGTTCAAAAAGATGGACACCAATAAAGACGGTAAAGTGACCGCCGACGAAATGGAAGTCAAAATGGACGCGAAAATGGACGCGAAAATGGACGCCAAAGCCGGCAAAAAAATGGATGCTCATCACGGGGCCCATGAAGGTTGGGCAAAAGATAAACTTGCCAAGCTCGATACAGATAAAGACGGCGCTCTCACAGCGGCCGAGCATGAGACCGGCGCAAAATCAATGTTCACTGAAATGGACATCGACAAAGACGGTTTTCTTTCTGCCGAGGAATTAAAAACTGGCCACGCTAAAAAGATGAAAAAATAATCTCTCGACATCGAAACGCGCTCTGCCGGTCTTCAAGGTAGAGCGCATACCCAACAAATCTAAACCCCGCCCTCTTGAGAAATACTGATCTTATATGAAACAAAAAATCCCAGCTCGTTTAGTTGTGCTGATCCGTGAAACTGTGGCAAGTTTTGGCCAAGTTTTAAAAACCGAGTTAGGTGACAAAGCCTTTGATAGGATTGAAACACTTCGGCTCAGAGCCAAAACGCTTGGCCAATCAAATGACTGGAGCCAAGACTTAAATAAGATTACCAGTTGGACTCCTGAAGAACGCCTTGAAGTGGCCCATGCGTTCGGCCTTATGCTTGAACTCATCAACTGCTGCGAAACAGCTTACCGCAGTCATCGTCTGAAACAATCCGCTCCTGATCACTTCAAGGGTCGGGCACCAGAACAAATCATGTGGGTCTTGACCGCGCATCCGACTGAAGCGCGCTCTCCAGCAGTTCTTTTGTTATTTCAAAAGATCCAACACCTACTTACGAAATCTTTAGATCAAAACCTGGATCAAGCTGATAGCAGTTACAAGGCCGAACTGACAACCTATCTAACCTTATTGTGGCATACGATTTTAAGTAAGCAGCGACAGCCCACTGTAGCAGATGAAGCCGAACATATTTACTCTGTGATTTTTCAAGAAAAACTATTTTGTGAGCTCCTACGTCTTCAAAAAGAAAAACTTCCGCTTCGCCTCAGCACTTGGGTGGGTGGAGATAAAGACGGGCACAGCGGTGTTGATGAAAAGACTATGCTCGAGAGCTTAAATCTTTCAAGAAGATGTCTGGTTGAAAAATCTGTCGCGCGAATTAAAAAAGTAAGCGAACTTCTTGAGCCCGTGATCGATTCGGCTTTTGCCGCCAAAACTTTGCGTTTAACTCTGGGCAGACTTGGGCAGATTGAGCAGGACTTCTTAAAAGTAAAAAAAATCGGTGAGGGTGACGGAAAAAATATCCTCGCCCTTCGCGAAACTCTCAAAGACTTCAGATCGCAGCTTTTAGAAAAGTCACGTCTGAGCTTTCTAGAGCTTGATGAGCTTGAAACTATCTTTGAGCTTTTTCCAGGTTTGGTCGTGCCATTAGAGCTTCGCGAAGAGGCTGAACTCATTCACGAAGCTCTGACTAACCCTGATCTCGCCATTAGTAAAATGCTCTCTGAACTTGCTCGACTCTCTAAGGGTGGTGTTGATCCGCGTATGTATGCGCGAGCACTTGTCATCAGTCAGACTAATTCATTTGAAGATTTAAAAGCGGGCTGGGATTTAGTTGAACGGTATTTTGCAGATCATGCACTCCCGGTGGTGCCCCTGCTTGAAAGCGAAGTGGCTCTGGTCAGTGGTCCTAAATGGATTCTTAAACTTGGTGAAGACAAAAAGAAGGTTCGAGTACTGCAAGCCAAGTTTAACTCGCAAGTTGAAATCATGTTGGGTTATTCAGACTCTGCAAAAGAAAACGGATCGCTTGCAAGCCGCGTGTTAATTTACAAAAGTCTTCGAAGCCTGCAGGCGAGCCTAAAAAAGTTTGGGCTAAAGCCTCTATTTTTTCATGGTTCAGGTGGAAGCGTCTCGAGAGGGGGCGGACCAATCAAAGACCAAATGTCTTGGTGGACTCCCGCGGCCGCTCATTTTTTTAAGGCCACTTTGCAGGGTGAAATGATTCAAAGGACATTTGCCTCACCTGAAATATTGCGAAGCCAAGTTTCACAAATCGCGGGCCAAGCAGCTCAAATCAAAGTTTACAATATGCCTAAAAACGAACTCGAAGTTTTAGAAGTTCTAAAAAATAAGACGGAGTCTTGTTATCGCAAAGCGGTTGAAGACGAAGACTTCTTAAGTGCCGTCGAAGCCGCGTCTCCATATTCATTTTTGCACCATTTGAAAATCGGTTCGCGTCCCAATAAACGTAAAGGTCCTTTGTCAGTCGACAATTTGCGGGCTATCCCCTGGGTTCTGTGCTGGACACAGATGCGAGTGATTTTTCAAGTTTGGTGGGGCATCGGTACGGCTTGGAGTGAACTTAAACCTCGAGATAAAGCAAATTTAAAACGCGCTATGAAACACAACCCGGTACTTTCAAACTATGTACATCTTATGGGCTTTACACTCGCCAAAGTGGAGCTTAAAGTCTTTAAAGCTTATTTAGACGCATCAGAGATGGATCAAAAGCTAAAGCTAAAAATGTATAAATGGGTTGGGACTGAATACAAACTGAGCGTTAAGGCGTTTCAGGCCCTCTCTGGCAAAAAAGATTTTTTATGGTTACGGCCTTGGCTTGGAGAAAGTATTCGTTGGCGCTCACCCATGATTCACCCGTTAAACTTGCTCCAGATTGCAGCTTTAAAGAATGGTGAAGCGGTCTTACTTAGAGAAACTGTGACCGGGATCGCAAGCGGAATGATGACAACTGGCTAAGAGAAGCACTCTCAGGTGACACAGTTTACTTTAACTTTTTCTCGAGTTCCGCTGCGTGTTTGAGGATGATTTCAGACTGCGTATCAGAATCGTAACGTAATATTTCAACGGTCGAAGGCATAAGTTGCTTGAACCAACGAATCATTCCGTTGAGATGGTTTTTTCCGACAATAATAAAGACCGTCTTTTGTTTTCCTTCATAATGGCAAGCAAGGTCTGCAAGATTGAAAGCAAAATCTCGGTCTCGATAGGTCAAAAGTGCACGATCATGCTGCCCCGTTATCAGGTGAAGCCAAATATCAAAATTAGAAGTAATCGCAAAGAAACTACGACCCCCGAAAGAGCTAAGATACTTTCCATTCACGATCTCGATGACGGCCTTATGATGAGCGAAAATTAGTTCTGAGAGGATTTCTTGATCTGCCGATCCTAAAACGTTGATGGCATCGAAATAGAAATGTTTATCTCCGTAATATCCCTGTACCAAAGGAAGCAGACGCCCCATGAGCGTCTTTAACTCTTTAGAGATATTTTGATTTTTAATACTGTGGAAAGCGGCATGAACGAGGCCATTTACGGGTGCCGCGTGAACTAAGTAATATGCGACCTCGCGAATTTTCTCGAGGTCTTTTTCTGCATCAATTGAATCTAAGGTTCTTAAGTATGATGTGGCGAGTCCATAAGGAATTTCAGATTCTATCCCGTGGAGCATGTCAGTCGAACTTCGATAGTAAATATCAAAGTATGGTTTAAGAGAAGGGGTGTAGCCGCCAAGGCCCACGAGAGTCGAGGAAACCTCTGTCGCAACCGGAAAAATGCGAGCAGCCGCTTTCTCGATTAAAAAATCACGGGTCGAAATCGAAGCCGGATCATTGTGGACCTCTCCGATAAAAAAGAACCGAGGTAGCTTTTTTAGACCTTTAGCATCGCACGTAAGGCTACGAAACCCGAGCTCAGCATACGCAGCACCACTGTTTAATAAAAACGTGAGGCAAAAGATAGCTCTCAATGTTTTTGTCGTTTGACGTGTCATGGGTGAGATTCCGACCCAATTTGAAGCTTAAGACTTTCATCACAACTTCTTGGAACTTCAGACCCAGAGTCTAATTGACCGACGAGGGCTCTGAGCAAAGGTGTGGAGTGATTATCCTCCGAATCAGATGAGAATTTTAAATTTTCGTATTCGAGGGTTTCGTTGTCGATCTCGAGAAGTGAACACGCAAAACTTGTATGAGAAGGGCTAGAACGATTCAAAAATTTCACTGTTGCGTAAGCAAAAGCATCGGCCCAATCTTCTTCTTTATATGAGTGAGATTTAATTGATTCTGCTCGCTCAAGCAGAGCATGTAGCTCTCCGGATTTTTGGCGAACTTTAGAGTAAAAAGTTTTGCCATCAGTCTCATCTTTAATTGCAAATGATACGACGTGACCGAGTTCGTGAGCTAAAATGCCAGCGCCGACATTTGGATAGATTACAGATTGCCAGCTAATATTTATGACTTTTGCTTGGATCGAAACTTCGTCGGCGAAAAAAGCTGGTTTAAATGAATCGCATGTTGAAACGGCAGGACCAAAAAGTTCTTCATCATCAAGTGTAGCCCCGGATTTCAGCATTGATACCATAAGAAGAGTGTCCCAGCGCCCACTTCCTTGAAGGGTATTAGATAGATCCTCCCCAAGGCTCAATGCTCGAATAATAGTTGAGTCTAAGACACGGAGCAGGCTGAGTTTAGTTTGTTCGAGATTTGACGGAGGCAGAAATTCAATTGTCTTTAGTGCGACTTGAGCTTGTTTTAGACTCGGTCCCGAAAAATAGTTCTGCGTCGCTTTAAGAGCTGCGGCCTTGACCTCGGATGCTAATTTTACAGCCTCTTGCTGCTGAAGTGTAGTGGGCGAAGCAGTTAAGGCTCGCCCAATATTAGTTTTGCAGTGTTGAGATGTTTTAAGTTTTGCAGCCTCTACGAATTCGGCTGAATTCATAAGCGTTTTGTTTTCGACAAGCTGCTGCTCAAAATTTGAAATTCTTGAAAGAGTTTCTAGACTAAAATTAAGTTTAAGAGCTTCTGCTGCCAGATTCGGTGAAAGGGTAGCTTGTAGAATATTGACCACATAAAACAGGTTCATGAGGGCTTGCTTCTCATGATCGCTAATATCCTGAATCTTAGATTTTTGAAGCAAACTCAGATCATGTTGGTAAAAAAGCAAAGCTCCAAATTTTTGAAAGAGAGAGAGGATTTCTTGATTATAGAACGAAAAGATAAGAGCCATAGACTCGTCGATATCTTTTGTTCTACCGGTCTCAATTAAATTTTTTGCTAAGTAATGAACGTATGTATTAAAATTTTGCCCCGATACATAAAGTGCATTGGTAAAGCCAGGGGATCGAAGAAATTTGTTTGTAAGGTTTCCTGCTTCAAATCGCTGTGCCGGATTTAGTGTTGGAAATGCGATGCCGAATTTTTCCGAATGCATTTGCATGGTGCCATCAGATAGAAATTCAATTACTTCGTGGCCGTGTTCAGAAACTGAGTTCATAAGGGTCATAAGTGTTAAGACCGAGCGAACGTTGTCGTCTAATTTCTCAAACTTTTTCTGTGCGAATAAGTCAGGAAGTCCGTTTACAAGAGTTTGTGAGCGTTTTAAAACCTCAGAGATGAGGCTTTCTACTTTTTGGTCAAGCCCGGTTTGTTTATAGAATATTTCGTTGGTAGCTAATTGCTCCCGGCTTAAGTTAGCGAGACCTTGAAGTGGAGCGTATTTAGTAGAC
>CAZDFM010000114.1:0-3037 GCA_964504465.1 uncultured Pseudobdellovibrionaceae bacterium
AACATGATTTATGGTCACGCTAAAACTGTGCTGAACGCAAATTTTGGAATGGTCCTTCAGCCAGCTATACCAAAGGCTATTTTGAATCCAAAGGTAACCCCTGCAACCAAACCGGTTCTGGCGGTTCCGTTTGATTCTGACAAAGGTTTATTTCGGATTGAGATTTTGATTATCAGTTAGGGTTCATTGCTACCAACCCGGTATGATAAGATATCGGGAAAAAGAATAAGGGGAAAACGATGTTTGATTTATCTAGCCACATATTAATTGTCGATGACATGAAGACAATGCGAAAGCTTGTGATGAAAGCTTGCAAAGATATCGGCTTTACCAACTTTATCGAGGCGGGTGACGGTGCCGAAGCTTGGACTCTTCTCAATTCAGCCGATTCAAAAATCAACATTGTAATTTCAGATTGGAATATGCCCAATTGCACAGGCCTTGATTTGCTAAAACGTGTGCGTGCTGACGGCCGTACCAAAAATATTCCGTTTTTGTTGTTAACTGCAGAATCAGAAGCCTCACAAGTGCAAACTGCGCTTGCAGCTGGTGTTGATAACTATATGGTTAAGCCTTTCACCAAAGAAACTATCGAAGGCAAACTCAAGGCTGTTCACGCAAAACGCCAAGCAGCAGCGTAAAGAATCGAGATGTCCGAAGCCAAGCCCCCTCGTTTTTTATTTATCGCAGTAGAGGAGCCGCTCAAGGACATCTTTAAACAGTTTTGTCCCAAAGCATTTTATACTTCCATCGACACTGAAAAAGCATTCGAAGACGCGATGGAAAACGTAACTTCCGAGCATTACGATTGCGTGGTTTGTGGCTCTACAATTTCTCATGAGTTTTCGGTCGAGTGCGGACAATTGGCGCGGCAACAATGTGGAGGCGCGCCGGTTCTGTTTGTGACCACAGTTGCGCTGAACTTCGACCAAAAAGCTTTTGTGAAAAACGGATATTCGTCGGCTTTCTTAATGCCGATGGATAAAGCTTTGCTTAAAGAAGAGATCGAAGACATCGAAATAATGTGTGGCAAGACGGCCAACCAATTTAAACCAGTTTACGTCGTGGATTTAGACGGCGAAACCGAACTTGAATTTTCGACCCACGTTTATTTACCGCTAAATAAAAAGTTCATCAAATTCAGTAATGCCAAGTCGAAGATTAACAAAGATCGGCTAGATAAGCTGGCTCAAAAAGATGTCGGCAAGCTAATGATCGACAAGTCGGATATGACGGCGTTTTACAAATACAGTGCCCAACGATTAGCGAAACTTGGTAAGGGCGATTCACGAATGTCCGAAACTGAACGAAAAGAAAAACTGAACTCCTCAGTACGGGGCATGTTCACTAATCTCATCGACACCTCTGCAGCCGGTGACTTTGCAAAAGGCAAAGAACTCGTAGCGGACTGTCAGAAGATCGTGTCGATGTACATCACGGGTGGAAATTCTGACAACTGGTACAACCAGCTTGTGCGTGCATTGAGTGGAGCTGCAAATACCTATGATCATGCGTCTAGCGTTTCGACTCTTGCCGCGTTGTTTGCGATCGGCTTAGAGCTGCCCAATCCCGAAGATGTGGCAATGGCTGGTTTCTTACATGATCTCGGGCGCGCCAATACTCCAGAAGAATTAATCTTAAAGCCGTTAAAAGAATGGCCAGAGGCGGATCGCCAAGCTTATTTAAACCATCCGGTTGAATCTCTCAATATTATCAAAAACAAAAGAATGATCGTCTCTAAAGAAGTCGAAAAAGCAATTTTACAGCACCACGAAATGTACAACGGCAAAGGCTTTCCAAAAGAACTTAGCGGCGACCGCATCTGCGTCGAAGCCCAGGTGCTATCATTAGCCGACCAATTTTTTTATCTCACCGTAGAAGTCGAAGGCAAAAAACGCCTCACCCCCCGCGAAGCCTTCGAAGCCATCCGCACCAACGGCAGCATAAACCCCAACCTCCTAAAAAAATTAGAACCCATAGTCTGCGCCGACACCGCCACGCCCTCCCCATCAAAAACCGCATAATCCCGCTCGCCCAACGCCCCACCCAAAGAGCCGCGTACCTTCACTAAAGCAGCCGCATTGTGTTCTCATGTTCGGTCGTAACTTTCGTCAGAGCTCCCGTGTGCGGTCGACACACTCCTTGGAGTTCGCGCGTAGGTCGTCATGATCCTTGGCGCTCACGTGGTCGGTTGTCATGTTCCTTTGCATTCGCGTGGTAGGGACCAGGTTCGTTGAATTCGGGTGGCATGCATTCTGTCTATTAAACTCCATTGAGGTGCGACTTTATGAAGAAGCCTGAGCATCCAACAGTTACAGTTTTTTTAGCGAGTAAACTGGCTGCATTCTTCTGCGCATCTAAGTGCGCTATTTGCCTAGATAGTTCAGAAATTAATTGACCCGTTTCGCCTCTGATATTATATTGCCCTTAATGAAGCCGCAACAGACTCAACTTTTTAAATACTATGAGATGGACTCTACCCATAAACGTTATGGGCGGACTCAGCATGGGGGGAGTGGGACTAAGAATCATCGAAAGCTTGAGCGGCCGCTGTCGACCAAGAAATGGATTCACCTTGTTTTGAAATCTGATAAAGCGGTCGGGCAGTTGAGCTTTCTCAAACCGGCTAACCAGATTTACGTTCGGGAACTTCTGCGGGACAAGGCTTTAAAATTTGGGGTGAAAATTGCGGATTTTGCGAATGTTGGAAATCATTTGCATCTTAAAATCAGAATTACTTCGCGTGAGAGCTTTAAAAAGTTTCTTAAATCTGTGACCGCGCAGATTGCGCGCAAAGTGACAGGTGCGCGCAAAGGTAAACCATTTGGTCGCTTTTGGCAGGGTTTGGCGTTCACTCGTATACTGGCAAGCCGTTTAGAGGAATTAAATTTAAAAGGTTATATCGAAGCCAACCGTCGCGAAGCCTCGCATTCGCAGGCAGCGAGAGAAGAGTTTCTCAAAAAATTCAATCGCTGGGTTTACAAGGAGCGTCTTCAATCAAAATCACTTGCGAACTATTCCACGTCCTGAAATTTTC
>CAZDFM010000114.1:3137-7290 GCA_964504465.1 uncultured Pseudobdellovibrionaceae bacterium
AATCGCCAATCGCCAATCGCCAATCGCCAATCGCCAATCGCCAATCGCCAATCGCCAATCGCTCCGGTTTTTTGCGGGCGCGGACTTCGAAATTTCCTGGATCTCGGCCCAGGAACTCATGGTCTAGTCTTGGTAGTTTCTCGATATCTCTGCGGACGAACGCTGTGCTATGATTAACTCATTCGCGAGTCGTAGACATTACGAATTATATCAACACTTTATGCGCGCCAAGGATGGTAGAGCAGATGATGCTTCGCAAGTGGGACCAAGGGCTTTTGCTCAGTGTTCTTTTTTTACTCGGGTTCGGTTTAGTCCAGGTTTATTCTTCTAGTTTTATTTTTGCCATTGAGTCGGCTGAAGATGGCCTCTTCTTTTTTCGCAAACAATTTGTTTTTACGGGGATCGCGCTTGTCGCACTTTTTGTTTCAGCAAGTGTTCCATGGAAGTGGGCCAAGCGCGGAGCGTGGGCTCTGCTCGCTCTCGCCATCATCGGGATTGCGCTCACCTATATACCAGGAATCGGAATTAAAGCGGGCGGTGCGCATCGCTGGATCAAGCTTCCACTAGGTCAACGATTTGAACCGAGCGAACTTTTAAAAGTAACCTTCCCGTTTTTGCTCGCCTACGTCTTAACCTACGATACCCGACGCTTTGGAAGTTTCGAGTGGCCGATAAGATTTGCCATGGTCATCGTGCCGATGATGCTACTTCTTGGGCAGCCGGATTTTGGATCTTTTGTGATTTGTGGGCTCATGACATTAGGAGTGTGGTTCGCTTTTGGACTGAAGTGGCGTTACGTGCTAGGGGCTGCTCTCGTATCGGTTCCTGCTTTTTATCTTTTGGTCATTCAAGTTCCTTATCGTTATGCACGTATTCAAGCTTTTCTTGATCCGTGGAGTGATCCATCTCACAAGGGTTTTCAGGTGCTTCAGAGCATGATGAGTTTTCACTCTGGAAATCTATGGGGGAGCGGGCTCGGGCAAGGTCAAGGAAAACTCTTTTTTCTTCCCGAAGCACATACAGATTTTACGCTTGCAGTACTTGGTGAAGAAATGGGATTTATTGGATTTTTGATTGTGCTTTCTATTTATGGATTCATTATTCTCCGCTCACTTCAGCTTTCGGTCCGTGCCGAAAATAACGAGAGCCGTGCTATTGCCTTAGGCATCTGTTTTATGTTTTCGCTTCAGACATTTATCAATATGGGAGTTGTAATGGGTCTGCTCCCAACGAAGGGACTTACTCTTCCATTTTTAAGTTATGGCGGAAGTTCGCTTCTCTGCACTTGTCTCGCGATGGGTTGGCTGTTAAATTTGGATTCCGAATTAAGAGCCGAACCCATTGTGGCACGCAACAAACGGCCAAGCCCCAAATTAAGTAAGCTGAAAAGATAAAGTAAAAAGATAAGCTTAAAAGATAAAGTACGAGGAAAATTTGTCACAAGTTATCGTGATCGCGGCGGGGGGAACGGGCGGACATATTTACCCCGGCCTTGCACTCGCTCAAGCTATTAAAGAAGTTCAGCCTGATGCCGAAATCCATTTTGTGGGTACCGCTCGCGGTTTAGAGAATAAAATTATTCCCGCAGCGGGTTATCCTCTTCATAAAATTCCAATCGGAATGCTTAACAAAAGTGCGGGTCTTAAAGAGATGTGCAAAACCCTCATCAAACTTCCGCTCGCTTTTTACCGAAGCTACCAGCTCCTCAAAGTATTAAAGCCAAGATTTCTTTTAGGAGTAGGCGGTTATGCAACTGGCCCTGTTTTACTTATTGGAAGTTTCATGGGTTTCAAAACATTTATTTGGGAACCGAATGCAATGCCAGGCCTTGCCAACAGATTGCTTGCTCGATTTGTCGATGAAGCCTTTGTCGTGTTTGACGAAGCAAAAAAATTCTTAAAGAGTCGAAACATTACCCGCTCTGGCATGCCGGTTAGAAAATCCATCGAACAACTTTTTTCTGAGCCGTCCGCGACTTTGAACTCGTCTAAATTTCGAGTCTTTGCCTTTGGCGGAAGTCAGGGCGCGAGAGGAATTAACGAGAACCTTTCGCAGACACTTATTGCGAGTCCCGATTTATTAAAAGAGATCGACGTGATTCATCAAACCGGAAAAGCCGATTACGAAAAAATCAGAAGTCGCTATCACGAAAAAGGGCTTGGCGAAGCTAACCCCGTAAAAGTTCTCGAGTACGTCAACGATATGGAAGAAAAGTACAAGTGGGCAGATCTTGTGATTTGCCGAAGCGGTACGGGTACGCTTTCGGAACTTTCAGCGGCCGGTAAACCAAGTCTCTTGATTCCGTTTCCTTTTGCGGCCGACAATCATCAGCAGAAGAATGCAGAAGTTTTAGTCAGCGCTGGAGCAGCCGAAATGTTGTTGCAAAAAGATTTAACTCCTCAAACACTTCGTTCCAAGATAGAAGACCTTAAAGCAAATCGGCAAAAACGCGAGACCATGACCGAAAAGGTCAAACTCTTTCACCAGCCTCATGCGGCTGAAAATCTCGCTTTAATGTTATTGGAGAAATCAAAATGAAATTAGCCACGGCGAAAGTTCACTTTATCGGAATTGGCGGAATTGGAATGTGTGGCCTCGCCGAACTTTTACACAACATGGGCGCACAAGTTACGGGCAGTGATCTCGGTGAAAATGCTCAAACACAGAGACTCAAAAAAATGGGAATTCCAGTCATTAAAGGTCATGCACCCGAAAACATCGAAAATGCCGAGGTCGTAGTTTTTTCAAGTGCGGTTAAGCAAGACAATCCCGAGTACTCTGAAGCCAGACGCCGAAGAATCCCATTGATTAGAAGAGCAGAAGCCTTAGCCGAAATCATGCTTTTACGACGAGGCATTGCAATCGGAGGCACTCATGGAAAGACAACTACGACCAGTTTAACTGCGTGTGCGTTTTTATCTGCAGGCGAAGACCCCACAATTTGTGTTGGCGGTCGGCTCGATTTGATTCAATCAACTGCGAAGCTCGGACAAGGTCAATGGCTCATCGCCGAGGCCGATGAGAGTGACGGAAGCTTTTCACGATTGTCTCCTGAAGTTGTGGTGATCACTAACGTCGATGACGATCACTTAGATCACTACGGAAGTTTTGAGAGACTGCAAGAAGCTTTTTTTGACTTTGCCTTACGTATTCCGTTTTACGGTCTAGCAATTGTGTGCGGTGACGATCCTCGCGTTCGAGAATTGTTTCGGACTTTTCCAAAGCGCATTTTGTTTTACGGGCAAGATCCCACAAATGACATCGTGCTGACTCGCGACGGAGACAGCTTCGCGCTCGTCTCTGAAGGCGAAACGATCGGACGTTTTAAGCTTCCTATGCCTGGCTTGCATAATGCTCTCAATGCAACTGCGGCCTTTATTGCCGGTCGTGAAGCCGGTTTAAAATTTGAAAACATGGTGCCAGGTATTGAGCATTTTCAAGGCGTAGATCGCCGTTTTCAGCACAAGGGTTTTGTTGCTGGAATTGATTTTTATGACGATTACGGACATCACCCAACAGAAATTTTGGCTGTCCTCTCGGGGTTTAAAGAGCGCTTCTCAAAACGTCGTAAGGTCGTAGTGTTTCAGCCGCATCGTTATTCTCGAAGTGAACTTCTATGGAAGCAGTTTTGTTCAAGCTTCAAAGATGCCGATGAAGTTTTTGTTTTAGATATTTATGCCGCAGGCGAAAAGCCAATTGAAAATATTGATTCCGAAAGGCTTGTACGCGAGATCGATCATCCCTCGGTTAAATATCTCAATCGCAAAACGGATCCTGAACTAAAGACGCTAAAAGATTATTTAAAGTCGGGTGATGTAGTGGTGTCCTTGGGTGCGGGTGATGTTTATAAGTTAGTCGAGTCTGTTCTCGAACGTATGGCAAAAGCATAGGCCGCCAAGATGGAGTTTAAACCACAAGAAAATTTAGCAAAATGGACTTGGTGGAAAGTAGGAGGCGACGCTGATTACTTTTGCCTCCCTCGAACTCCCGATGAAGTCATCGAGGCCCTTACCTGGGCTAAGAATAAGAAAATCCCTTACACAGTTCTCGGCGGCGGATCGAACGTCCTTATTTCAGATAAAGGTATTGAAGGCTTGGTGATTTGCCTTCGCGAGATGACGGGCGTCGAAGAGTCTGTGAATCAGATAGTAGT
>CAZDFM010000115.1:0-7221 GCA_964504465.1 uncultured Pseudobdellovibrionaceae bacterium
GTTCGTCGATCCAAATTTCGAGCATTGGGTCTGAGCTTAACTTCTCTCGTAAGTTTGAAGTTTCAGCGCGACTCGCAAGCCAACGATTAATTCGACCGATGCCTGCATTGTAAGCTGCAAAAGCTAAAGGCAAATGCCCATTATAGGAACGCTTTAATCGCTCGAGATATTTAACACCCAGTCTGATATTGAGTTCAGGAATCATCAAATCATCTGGAGAAAACTTCTTAAGTTCAGCTGGTCTCAACATGTCTTTTGCAGTGGGAACCATTAACTGCATAAGACCTCGTGCCCCTGAGCCGCTGGTCACAAATGGTCGAAAACTACTTTCTTGCCGAATGAGCGAATAGATCACGTTCGCTGGCAAACTTGAGCCTTTGAGTTCGCGGGTGACATAGTTCTTAAATTCTTTCGGAAAAACAATCGAGACAACATCGCGGTGCCGAAGACTCGCGTCTTCGTCCCATGCTAATCCCATTAAGGTGATTGCGCGGTGGTGATCCATCGCAAGAGCCCAAAGCCTTGCCATCACCACTCGGCCCTGGGGCGAATAAGCTTCAGGCAACGAGCCCAGTTCATACTGAGCTTCTTCAAACCAGCCAGCTTTGAGTAAAATCTGAAATCTCTCCCAAGCTAAATTCTCGGGATTCGAAAACCAAAATTCTTCGGACACAACTTTAGCGCCAGGCGAAGGATTGAGGTTGAGGCGGTTACCATTCATCTCTGCTCGAGCTCTGAGCCCGTAATAAGTAAGCGGAAAACGATCGATCAGTTTTTGCCCGGCTTCGACACTTCGCTCTTTGTTAATCTTTTGCAGAGCGCGCCAATGCCAGTAAAGCCCACGGTACTGCCACTTTTCATTTTGTGATATCGCAAGCAGACGCTCGAGTTGACCGGCGGCCTCGCTAAACTCGCTTTTTCTTAGGTGATAAAGTCCAAGTAAAAACAAAGCTTCTTCAGCCTCGGTGCTGCCAGCAAACTTCTCTGTTAGATTTTTGAAGAACTTAACTGACGAAGAATTTTCGCCTACATAAAGTGCGCTTTTGCCCGCGAGATATAAAGCTTTCGCCGCTTCTTTTTGGCCTTTGAGTTTTACAATTGCTTCTTCGCTTAAGTCTAAAGCGTCACCATAAAATCCGCGCCAATAGGCGTTTTCGCCCCAACGAATTAAGCGGTCGGCATCGCCCTCTTTCATTTGTTTTACAATTCGTTGTTTAAGTAAGCGGTACTCGTCTTGTCTCTCACTTGCGACGGTAAGGTAAATCTTTAAAATATGATTTTCAGCTTCAGTGCTGGCTGAGCCGCCCGGATATTCGGTAATGAGTTTCATCCCGTCTTCTACAGCCGACACATACTCTTTACTTCTTAAGGCTTTCAGCATGGTCTGATAAATTTCGTTTTCTTTTTCGCCTAACAGAAGAGCCTGATTTTTAGCAGGCATCGGTGGGGGAATCGTGGGCGCACCTGATTCATCCGTCGTATTTTGTTCAGCTGACCCTACGGTCGGAGCTTTTTCGGCAACTGTCGGTCCGGCTTTAGAGCCCATAAGTTTTGATCGAATCGAAACTAGCCTGTCACTTACCGCCTTTGAAGGTTTAGATTCTAAACTTCGCTCAAAAAAGCCTAAGGCTTTTCCTAAGTTTTGTTCGACAAAGGCAAGCTCTCCGCCCATTTGAAAGACCCGGGCCTTTTGATCTTTGGTAAGCGAGGTCTCATAAGTTTGAAGTTTTTCAAAAGTGATCCAAGCTGCTTTTCGAGATGACTTCACTTGAAACTCTAAAAGGCTTGTGAGACCAGAAAGCAAAGTGTCTTTTAGCGGAGCCGAAAACGCACCCCAGAGTAACCAATCCGGATGAGCGTTCACGGCGTTTGTTGCAAGCTCAAGCGACTTCCACTGGCCTTTTTCTTTGGCCAAGTTTTCGGCACACTTAATTCGTTCACGAGTGATCCAAGGATTTAAACTGGGAGCAAGTTTTGAAAGATTCGGTGCCGCCGTTAAACAGGCTTGCCATTTTTTTTCGTTCGAAGCTTTTCGCATATTCTGTAGCGCTTTAAGAACGGGTTGGTTTGTCACCGTTTCAGCCGGATCAAACATCCAGCGAGGCGCTGCGAGTTTGGTCTGCGTGGTCAGCGTTTGTGATCTTAAGTTTGCGAGTGCTACGTCGCCCGCAAGTAATGTTACAGCTAGGCTTGAAAAAATACAGGTCGTGAGTGCAAGCCTCAAAGTTTTATAATTCATATTTTTGCTACCTTATTTTTTAAGCTTTTACTGAAGCACTTTCATCACGCTTTTCAGCAAGGCTTACGGCCTTTACCAAAATCTTCTCAACGTCTTTAACTTTGGCCTTCAGCGTTTTTTTATCTTTTATCTTCGCGACGGCTTGTTCGGGTGCAAAAGAAAGGGTTTCAAAATAAACCAGCATCTCTTTGATCTCAGCCCCCAGTTCGCGTCGAACTGATGGCGGCGACTTGAGCAGCATCTTTTCAAGCTCGTGGCTTGCGCCTCCAAGTCCCGAAACTTCTCCCAGCACAAAGTAGATTAAATTCGTACCCTGAGCTCCTACCTCTCGCCAATCTTCTTTGTCGGCAAGAGTATTTAATTTAGAAATGCGCGGTTTTAAGAGCTTTAACAGGTCGCGACGCCCCTCAAGCCAGCCCAATTCACGGCCCGCTTTTACGGTGAGAGTCAAAAGTATCATGGTGTAAAGCGCGCCCCAGATAACTGTCATCTTCTGTGGCCCCGCGATCGAAGCCTCATCCCAAGCTAATTGCACCCCTGGCAGTACTGGAGCAACAGAGCCCCCTCCAGGTCGCATTGATTTTGCCATGGGAGTTGAGGCTATATTTTGCTGTCCGTCTCCGGGTGTTGCAGTGATTTTGATTTCTTGCGTGGACTGATTGTAAAACTGCCCGGTCTTTGGATTAAACGCACTGACGCTCACTGGAGGAACAGTGAATTCTCCGACCTGGCGAGGAATCACCAAAAGCTGAAATTCTTTATAGCTTTTGCCGTCGCGAAAAAACTTAGAGTCCGCTTGTGTGTCATAGAGTTCAAGCTCTGGAGGCAAATTCATGGGCGGCAAATCAATCAGTTTTGCGTTTCCTTCGCCTTCGAAGCGAAGTTTAACTGTTAGCGGCTGATTTACAGGAGTCGACTTTTGTTCGATCTCGGTTCGAACCTGAAAGTTTCCGACCGCACCGCTGTAGTTTGCGGGCCTATTTTCTTTGGGCACATCTTTAACGGTTACATTGATGGGTTTAGAAGACTTCGTAAATTGATAAGGACGTCCGAAGCCAAAATTGCTTGGAGTAATAACCGTGCACTTAGCTTTATAAGAATCCACCACCGCTTTACCTGCCTTAAGAGGAAACAAGGCGTATGAAGCAAGCAGCGCCTTTTTATAAACCAAACCGTTTACGATCTCTTGAGTAAAGTTGAGTTGAGTCGCAAGTTCGATGTCTTCTTTCCAAAAGCCGTTGACGCTTGGATATTTTAAAGTGTCGATGTCGCGAATCTGCCCGCGTGTATATAGGTACCAACTTGCGGTGATCTGCTCTCCTACAAAGGCCTCATTTTTATCAACTTCAACCTGAATAAAAAACGCTTCATCGGGATTGATCGGCTGCTGCGGTTGTCCTCCGCGCTGCCCGCCCTGGCCCAGATTTCGTCTTTGCAAAAGCTGGTTGAACATATCTTCCATGTCTTCCATTTGATCCATCGGGTCTGGCATTTGCTGCTGCCCTCGACGCGCAATCGGATTTGACGGATCATTTGTCACAGTCATAGAAATCGGTTTTGTATTATAGACTTTACCCTCGACCACCACTTGGGCCGAGCCTATCTTAAGGTTACCGGCGCGATTTGGAGCGAGCATATAGTTAAAGCTACGAGTTTGGCGCACTTCAAAACTTCCGTTTACAAAAGTGCTTTGGCTTTGGGTGCTGCTCCAAGAGTTAAGAAGTTCAAAACCGTTAAGGTCAGGCATTCTTGGAGTTTCTAAGTTAACACTGCTGTCACTTGAAACACTCACTACATAAGTAAAGGTGTCACCAACCGACATTGCATTTCGGTCAACCGTTGCCGTCACTTCAATGTCTTGCGCTTGCGCCACGGTTGAAACAAAAAACAAACTTAAGAAAAATAATCCTACTGAAGTCACCGGGGTCTCCTACCAATCTTTTTCGTTAGGTTGGTCTTTTCGGTCTTTGTCGTTTTCATCTGCGCGAATCTTTTGCTCTTGCGCTTTGAGTTCTTCTAAAATTTTTCTCACCTGATCAGGAGTAAGTTCCTGACTCTTAAACTGCTGAGGCTTAGGCTTAGGAACAGGCCCTTCTTTTTTGCGCTCTTCATCTTGCTTCTTTTGCTGCTCTTCTTTGGATTCGCCTTCTTTGCCTTCTTCTTTTTTCTCTTTTGAATCTCCGCCGCCGTCGCCTTTACCCTGTTGGCCTTGCCACAAAAGTTCGATATTTTTCTTAATATCTTCGTTGTCGGGCTCAATCTCTAGAGCTTTTTGATAGTATTTTAAGGCCTCAGGAATATTATTGAGTTTTGTGGCGGCAATCGCCGCTGCAAAACGCGACAAATATTTAACCTGATCCGTTTTTGCAAGTTGATCGGCAAGCGCAAACTGCTGAAGTGCTTTATCAAACTGCTCGCTTGCCAAAAACGAAACCCCTAAATTGTATTGAATCGAGGGGTTGAGCGGATCAAGCTCTAAAGCTTTAAGTAAAGACTTATAAGAGCCAAATTGATTCTCTTTTTGCAGCTGCTCAACGGCTTCATTGTTAAGGTAAACCGCTTCGGGATGTGCCGCACGCGCTTCAAAGCTTCCAAAAGCCAGCGCTAAAAAGACAAAAGAAGTCGCTCTTAAAATCATGACTCTTTCACCTCAAAGCGGCCTTTCCAAATACGGCCAGCCGCTTTTCTCTCGCCAAGCAAAAGTTCGATCATAGCGAGAATCAAGCCTAAAAACAAAAGTCCCTGATAAACTTCGTCGTAGTTGGTGATTTCGGCCGAATCAAAAGTCGATTGCTCCAGCTGTAAGATTTCATCGTGCACATTTTTGATCGCGTTTCCGCCAAAAGTAACATGGTGAAAAGCGCCCTTACCCGCCTGAGCGATTGCACGAAGCACAGTCCCTTTGGTGGTCGACATAATCACTTGATTGTTGCGATCTTTTTTATAACCCATGAGGTTACCGCGCTGATCTCGCACTGGAATTGGGCCACCTTTTTCAGTTCCAAAACCAAGACTAAAAATGCGGGCACCGGTTTTGGCAATTTCTTGAGCGGCTTCGATTGCTCCGGGCTCGTTATCTTCACCGTCTGAGGCAATCATAATGACTCTTGTAACCACACCTTCTTCGCCGGGATCTACTCCCCCGCGCGAAAAGGCAGATCTGGCTTCTTCAAGTGCTCTTCTAAAATCAGAACCCTGAGTTGAAACCGAGTCCACACTTAAGGATTCGATATACATTTTTAAAGCCGCTCGATCCGTTGTCATCGGAGAAAGCAACGCGGCTGACCCGGCAAATGCAATAATACCTACGCGGTCACCAGCTGAGAGATCAATAAACCGAGCGAGTTCTTTTTTCGCAAGCTCAAGCCGCGAAGGCTTTACGTCTTCAGCGAGCATACTGGTTGAAACATCGACCAGCATTAAGATCTCAACGCCTTCGCTCTTAACTTCTTGTCGAGATTGCCCCGCTTGCGGACGTGCAAGAGCCATAACAAAAAACAAAATGGCCGCGGCTTCTAAAAACAATTTAAACCGGCGTTTTCCGGTTGAAACCGATGATGCCAAAAAGCTCGTGATTTTTTCGCCTAAACCTTCGCGCACTTTTTTATTCTGAAGGCGGATTAAAATAAAACTTAAAATCAAAAGTGCTGGGATCAGCCATAAAAAGGTAAAAGCCGCAGGGTTACCAAAACGGTCAATCATGGTCCCCTCCTAAACACAGAACGAGATAGAAACGCCGCAAGTAAATAAAGCAGCATCGACCACTCTAAGTAGGGCGGAAACAACTCGGCGTATTTGGTGTACTGGTTGGATTCAATTTTTGTTTTCTCTAAACGGTCAATCTCTGCAAATACTTTTTTAAGATCAGTAGTTGTAGTGGTGCGCCAGTATTTGCCACCAGTCTCAGAAGCCATTCGGCCCAAAAGCTCATCGTTCACTGTTGAATGAATGGGCCGGTAGCGTTTGATCTTTCGCCCGAAGCCGTCTTGCAGATAAACCGGCAGCTGGGCGTCTCCATCTTTCCCCATTCCGATCGAATAAACTTTAACATTATAACCTTTAGCTATTGCGAGAGCTGTTTCGGGATCAATAGTGCCCGAGTTGTTCTCACCATCCGTCAGAAATATTATGATACGACTTTTTGCGGTTGAATCTTTAATTCGGCCTACTGCACTCGCAAGTGCTACACCAATGGCGGTTCCCATTTTAATTGTGCGACTTGGCTCGACCTCAGCCAAACTTTGCTGAAGGAGTGGATAATCTAAAGTCATCGGAACGCGTGTGTAAGCCTCGCCCGAAAACACAACAAGCCCAATCCGGTCAGAAGTTCTTCCAGCAATAAAGTCTTTAATGACCTGTTTTGAAGCCACCATCCGGTTTTCGGGCTTCATGTCTTCAATGAGCATTGAGTCCGAAATATCTAAAGTGATCACGATGTCGATCCCTTCGACATTCCGTTTTACTTTTGTATCGGCTCGCTGAGGTCTTGCAAGTGCGACAATCGCCAGACTAATTGCAATGACCTTTACCGCAAGCGGAAGCCAGGCAATACGTGCACGAATTGAGGGCGGAATTTTTTGAAGTTCACCTAAGCCGCTAAAAATAATCGACGGACGCATTTTTCTACGACGCCAAAACCGCCATCCTAAAACGGCAATCAGCGGGATAAATAATAAAAATGCCATAGGCGAATGCCAGGTGATCATCGAGAGGCTTTCTCCTCCTGCGCTTTAAAAATTCTTTCTGATAAAACCATGGCGATCTTTTTTAATTGATCGGCGTCTTCGGGGCTCGCTTTGCCCGAGGTTTCGGTCTTATTGATTTCAAGCATGGCATTTTTTAAATCGGGCAGAATCTCTTTATAAGTTTTGCCGTGTCTACGTTTGATCTCATTTACAAAAGTTCCCGGGCTCCAAACAAGTGCCGGAAGCCTAAAGGCCCGAGTTAAATAGGTCTTAAAAAGCTCATTAAGTTTTTGCGTA
>CAZDFM010000116.1:0-1004 GCA_964504465.1 uncultured Pseudobdellovibrionaceae bacterium
GGATGGCTTCCGCTTGGGCCTGAAAACTTTAGCCTACCGGCTGAAGAAAAACCGAATCCTTGTAATGAACCAGCACCAGTTATCACAAACTTTAAGGCGAGTGCGGTGACATCGACGACCGTGACCTTTACGTGGACGACCAGCAATGCGTCGGATTCGCAGGTGTTGTTTAGAGAAGTGAGTTCGGGCGTAAGTTCGCAGTCAGCAGTGGATGCGAACCTTGTGACCACACATTCGCTTAAGGTCACAGGACTTAAGGCTAACACCAGTTATACATTTAAGGCGAAATCGGCCTCTATCTCAGGACGAAGTACTGAAAGTACAGAGTTAACGCTGAAGACCGCGCGCTAGTGCACCGATAAGTCATCATCTGGAGAGGCATAATAATGATAGGTCTGTTCTCAATTCGATACAAGTTTCTGACCGTAACAACTTTGTTGCTTACGGTTTGTGTCGCGGCCTATTTATTTTTAGCCACCACGGTTTTTAAAAACGATAAAACTGAACTCGTCTTTGATTACAACCGCTCGCTTGTCACAAACATCGCCTCTGAAATGGACAGCTTCTTTCAAGGTGTCTCGGACAAAATGAAGTTGATTGCGTTTTTCTCGCGCCGTCCGGCTGAAGAGCGTGAAGCCTTTATGCAAGATATTATGCTCAACAACCCCGACATGGTTTTTGTTGCCGAAAGCGCACGCTTTGAGAAGCTCACACAGATCTATTATAAAAATTCTGAGTATGCCGAGACCTACAATCTCTCAAACGAATACTTCGAAACGGATTTAATTAAAAGCCGGCCTATTCCCTATGAGCAAATTTTAAAAGAAGGCCAAGCTATCTGGAATGCTACGACCTCAGACGGTGCACCATTGTTAGGCTATGGGCGAAGTATTATGGAAGAGACAACTACGGGAGTGCCTCTTCGTCAGTACGCAATGATTGCTTTTATTCGCTCGGACAAATTGATTCGAGCACTTAAGCAAGGAAACCTGAACGAAGTTTTT
>CAZDFM010000116.1:1014-7221 GCA_964504465.1 uncultured Pseudobdellovibrionaceae bacterium
CGGAAAAATAATTTTCTCAAACAGAGGAAAAAGTGATTGTAGGGGAAATGGGCTCGGCACCTTCAAAGCGAGCCCAAGAGTTGCTCCGAGCGTTATCGGAATTCGGCGCTGCTTTTGATGAAACCCAATGCAGAGGCCGAGTTTGTTAAAAGCATTCTTTCACAGAATCTGCGCACCAGTGTTTTGCAAACTCAAAAAGATGGCCAGAACATTTTGGGAGCTTACTCAAAAGCTTTTAATGATCAAGTCGTCGTGATTTCTCAAGTCTCTGAAGCCAAAGCCTTTGCGGTGGTAAATCAGTTTCTTTACCGGTCTCTAGTGTTTGCTATGATGGTATTGACGGTTGCCTTTATTGCGGCAATTTTGTTTTCGCGTTCACTTACTAAGCCACTCGAAGTTTTAATGAGTGGAATGAAGAACGTGGCGGCCGGCGACTTGAGCACTTCGATCAAAGTTAAATCTCGTGATGAACTTCAGGTGTTGGCGGGATCATTTAATGAAATGATTCGAGATTTAAAACAAAGCCGCGAAGAGCTTGAAGAAGTTAACCGTGATCTCGAATTAAAAGTGAAAGAACGCACTCAGCAGCTCGAAAAACAAAATCAAGCGGTCAAGAATGCACAAGAAGCATTACTTCGAACCACCAGACTTGCAGCAGTAGGTGAGATCGCGGGCCGAGCCGCACATGAAGTGTTAAACCCGTTAACCAGCATTCTCTCAAGACTTGAACTGATGAAAAATCGAATTCAAGCTTACAAAACTGAGTCTTCAGAAGTCGTTCGCGAAATTCTTCAAGCGTGGGAGTCGGAATACAAACAAGGCGGCTGGGATAAGCTGCTTTCGGGCTGGAAGGCACCTTCAACTTTGATTCCCGGAAAAACTCTTTTTGATGAAGACCTAGAAAACCTCAAAACATTTGAAACTCAAAACCAAACTAAGACCGACCAACTTCATGGTGACACCGAGTTTTTGTTAAAAGAGGGTTTACGTATCAACCGCATCGTTCAATCTATGCGAGGATTAAGTGTTGTAAATGCAGAAAAACAAAGATTACCGCTTTATGATTTGCTTCAAGAAAGTGTGCAAATTATGGCGGACTGGGTTTCTCAATACAACACCGAGATTGAACTGAAAGATTTTGATCGTAGCCTTTGTGTCGAACTTGATAAAGATGAATTCTTGCAGGCACTAACCAATATGCTTCGCAATTCGACACAGTCGATTCAAAGCAAACGTGAAAATCCTGAGTTCAAAGCTTTAAAAGGCAAAATCACATTGAGTGTCGAAGTTTGGCCGAACAATTGTCAGATCTTAATTGAAGACAACGGCGGTGGGATTTCTTCAGTCAATCAAGAGAAGTTATTTAAAGTTCAGTTTACGACCAAATCTAAAGATGAGGGTACGGGATTGGGCTTAAACATCAGCCGTCGATTTATTCGCGCAGTTGGTGGCGATATTAGTTTGAAAGCATCTGATGAATTGAGTGGAACGTGTTTTGTGTTAAGTCTCCCGTTACCCGGGCAGAACGACGAAAGGAAAAGCGCATGAAAAATTTAGCGCGCAATTACACCATTGAGGCCAAAGAAAGCCCTAAACGCAGCGAAAGACCGCTACGAGAACTTGCACGCAATTGTCGAATTCTCGTAGTCGAAGATGAAAGAGAAATCGCTCGAAGTTATATGGATATTCTCTGTCCACAACAGACTTCAAACGTTGTTTCTTTAAAATCATCTCGAAGTCAAAAGCCGCAGGCGTCAGGACCCTTAGCAAGCCAAGCCGAGTTTGAAGTCGTGATCGCGCATGATCCTGAAACTGCAATTGCGCTTGTAAAAACCGCTATGCAAAAGGGCCAACCTTTTGCGATGGGATTTTTTGATGTCCTATTAGGCGCCGATAAAGATGGTTTTGAGCTTGTGAAAAGCATTCGCGAGATTGACCCTCGTTTACTCGCGGTTTTTGTAACCGCATACAACGACCGCAGTGTTGATTCGATCCAAGCGGTGCTTGGTGATAACAATAACTCAAGCTGGGATTACCTCAATAAGCCGTTTTCATCGGGCGAGATTTTGCAAAAAGCCCGTAACTTTACAGCTTATTGGAACCTTCAAGCCGAAAAAATGGCCAAAGAAGAAATGCTTTCAAGCCTGCAGCAAAAACTTATGGAGAGCGAAAGACATTCTGCAGTTGCAGCGGTTTCTCGCGGTGTAAACCACGAGTTTGGTAATGTCCTTATGCAAATTATGGGAAAGGCTGACCTTGCAAAGGGCCGTTCGCCAGAGCTGATGAATGACGCTCTAACGAAGATTTTAGAGGCTACAACTCGTGCCAGCGAAATCTTAGATCGTTTTAGACACCTTGCAAGTGGCTCATCTTACAAAGCCGAAAAGGAAGTTGTCGATTTGCCAGGTCTGGTAGACGAAGCCTTGAGTTTACTCGAACATCAACTCAACGTTAATAACGTCAAGATCTGTAAAATCAAAATCGAAAAGGTTTCGGCTCCCGTTCATGCGACGTCTATCATGCAGGTACTTGTGAATCTGATGATCAACTCGATGCACGCCATGGGAAGCTCGGGTCAAATTGATATCAGCATAAAAAAACTTGAGTCTAACGAAGTCGAAATTTATTTGCGCGATTACGGTCCTGGGATTCCAGAAAATTTAATTGAGCGAGCAAAAGAGCCTTTCTTTACAACTAAAGGTGAAATGGGCACTGGTCTTGGACTTGCGATTAGCACCGAGATTGTGGAGATGGAACATCAAGGTCAGTTCACGTTAAAGAATCATGGGATGAAAGGGCTTGAAGCCCGCATTGTTTTACCTCTTACAACCTTAGCAAGTGAGGATGTAGGCGGCGACACTCCGACCAAGGGAGAAAATAATGAATAAACCAGATTTAAATTTGCCCATATTACTTGTCGATGACGATGCGATGGTTCGCGGCGTAGTCGAGGAGTATTTGGCAAGTTTTGGTTTCACCCGGATTATTTCGGTGGGTGAGCCTCAACGTGCAATAAAGCTTTTGCAAGAGTCAAAGGCCGCAGTGGGTTTAATTATTTCGGATTGGGAAATGCCAGGCGTGAGCGGGCTTACTTTGCTAAAGGCCGTTCGAAATAATCCACTAAGATGCCAAACGCGATTCATTATGATTACTTCGCAGAGATCTATGGAACGCTTTAAGGTCACTCAGGCTGCGCAGTGGAGAGTGAACTCTTATTTAATGAAGCCATTTCGAGCCGAGACTTTACGCAACAAGATTTGGACAGCAATGGGTTGGGATGTTCCGGATGAAATCGCGAGTTAGGTATAAGCAAAACTTCAGTTTAGTTTTTATTTTATGCCTCGGCGTTTCGTCTTCTGCATTTGCGGTAGATTTGACTGAAAGTTTTGACAGTGTTCAGAGAAAAGAATCTTCGACCGCTGTCTGGAACTTTGAGTTAGGTCAACTGCATCCTCCACTTTATGTGAACGACTATTTTAATGCCTCCAACGCCGATTTTTTATTTGATGTCGGCGATGGCCGGCACGGCGCCTTTACCGAAGAGCGATACAAAGATTTCAGTCAAAATGGGGATATCTCTGGAAAAGTGATTCGCCTCAATACGAATACATTCCCCCATTTGTACGTCAGCAAATTTGAGCTTAAAGCCGGCTGGACTCTAAAACCTGAAGGAAGTCGGCCACTACAAATTCATTCGCTCTCAAACATTATAATTGAAGGAACAGTTGATTGTAGCGGCGATCACGGGGGTTCGATCGATGCGGACAACACGCTCGTACGCCCTGGCGGAATCGGACGCTGCGGCGGTGGCCACGGTGGGCGCGGCGCTACACTTACACTTGCGGCACACGATGGATTTTCGGGCGGCGAGACAATTGTTGATGGTGCGGGAGCCGGCGTTGATGGTCCCACTGCGGGCACGGGTTCTCTGCATGCAGGTCTTGGAGCTGGTGGTGGGGGCGGTGGATCTTATCAAACCGTTGGAATATTTGGCCACATAGATTCTAGCGATGGAAGTGGAGCCGGAGGACTGCGTGGGGAGATGGCGCCCAGTCATGATTTTTTAGTAGAAGGTTCAGGCTTCGGTGGAGGCGGGGGAGACTATGCAACCGACTCTGCGGGGGGCGGTGGCGGCGCGGGAGGAGGTTCGATTTACTTTTTCGCGGTCCAAAACATCGATGTTTATCCGACCGGAAAAGTTTTAGCTAACGGCGGTCATGGTGGAGGTGGAGCAAGCGGCTTTCTTGCTGGAGGCGGCGGTGGCGGTGGCGGCGGCTCCATCCTCATGTTTGCAGGCGGCGATGTTCGGCTCGCAGGACCGGTCGATGCATTAGCGGGCTCCGGAGGAAGCGACGCTGGCGGAGTAGGTGGTAGTGGCGGAGACGGACGAACTTGGGTTGTGGGTAGTTCCGGCCCCTCGCTTGATCTTCCTCCATTTCCGGTCCGCTACGAATTGCCGAATAATCAGCTTTCTCCTCCTGGCACTGTCATGTTTCGAAGCGATGCGGTCTATGAAGCTTCATCGACTGTGATTGATTTATTCAACACGAAACCCATTCTTTCAAAAGTGGTCGCCGATCAAACGCTTCCAGCGGGCAGTACCATTGCTATCGAATGGTCGACGGGCGATACGCCTGATTTTGTGCCGGCAGTTTGGAATGAAATCACTTCCGAAGCGGAAGTAAAACGTTACATAAGATTTCGTGTGCAGATGTCGAATTCGGATGAAGTGAATCCTGCAGTTTTAAGGTCGATCATTCTGACTTATACGCCTTACTTTCAAACCGAATTTGGTTTTAAAGGTGGCTGCGGATTGATTCAGGGGAGCGGAAGTTTTCCGTCAAACGGCGGATGGATTTTGTTTTCACTTCTCTTGCCGCTCCTTCTTATTGTCGGCCTCAAGCGCCGCTTGAACTAAATCACGCAGTACTCGCAACCTTAACAAGCATATTTACTCGCGATACTAGTAAGAGCGAATTCGCGTCTTAAAATTTTCTTGTGAATTCATATTCGGGCGATATCAACAAAGTAAAAGCGCACTTTCGCCGTCGAAGGTGCATTTTGACACTTCTTAAAAGTGTATGCCGAGTAAAATTCCGAGTTCGTATTGAAAGCGCGAGAAGCCAGGGTCGGCGCTGATGAGGCCTAAGTCGATTCGCGGTCCGATTGTAAAAAGGCGGTCTGAAAATTCAAAATTAAAGTGATTGTTGATTTGATAAATATTTTCTGAGCCCCAGAATAAAACGAACAGTTCGTGGTGGTTGGTCCATCTGTCATGGAGGCGGCCTTGTGCATGAACGGCTAAGCCAAGGCTTGCTTTGGATTTAAACTCGATGCTTTCGTCGCCGGTGCGTTCAAGATAACTCCAGTTTTGATATCCGAGTCCAAAACTCCATGCCGATTGATAGCGGCGGTAGAGAAGCGAAGACTTCCAAAGGACTTCTTTAAAATCGCCTTGAAACTCATTGGCAATTTTTGGTTTCCAACTGAGGGGAGAGTAAGAACCGTGAAGTTTTATCGATCCTGACTTTTTTCCAAGCGGAATATTAATTCGTGCGGCCGAATAGGCTTGATAGAGATTCGTGATTTCAGAAGTAAAATCTTCGCCTTTTGATTTCGAATAAAGATAAGATCCGCCCGCGTAAAGACTCGCTTGAAAGCTGAGATCTGCAGGTTTACCGGGAGTCTCGGGCTTTGCAGTCGGTTCCGGATTTTCGGGCGAAGCCACTGGCTCGACCGCAGTTTTACCTGGTGGCGCAACAGGTGAGGCGGTTTTTTCAGCTTCTTTTAGCGAGGCGGCTTTTTGAGCGGCCTCTGCTTTTTCAGCAGCTTCGGTTTTTTTCAATACTTCGTACTCAACACCAGGAACGATTTCGCCGGGTTTGAGTTTGTTAAGCCTTGTGAGGTCAACTTCGAGCGGATCAGAAAACAAACCACGTCGTCCGTTTCTTTGTTCGCCTGCCACCCGAAAGTAGTAAAGTTTTTCTGAGAAACCGGTCCATTCATAGCGAGTGTCTTTGGTCTGAGTGATAATCTCGGGCTTAATAAAATCCGCTTGGGACGAGATCTCAACAATATAAAATTCTGCTTCTGGAACTGGGTACCAACTGAAAATAATCTTTCTTTCTAATTCTTGAGCTGTAGCTGACGGAAGCAAGAGATTCCAAGCTGCACGCAAAAACTCTTCTGCAGATTTTTTGAAGAATG
>CAZDFM010000117.1:0-2101 GCA_964504465.1 uncultured Pseudobdellovibrionaceae bacterium
CCTACTTGTCGATCTCAATGGTGATGGAAAAATTGAGATCATCTATCCGCACTACGCCGGAACCAAAGTTATTGCCCTCAATTTTGACGGCTCTAAAAGATGGGAATATTTAAACCCAACTTCTTTTAGTCTCTTTACGAGTCTTTCAGCTGCTGATCTCAATGGGGATGGCTATGCTGAAATCATTTTGCCTCAACTGATCATATCTGAAAACGCCAGTGGCCAACCCCAGAACTATCTGTCACTTGCGGGAAGTCCGGGCTATGCAAAACAATTTGCTTACGGGCTCGACTATAAAAAACGTAACGAAGTTCAAATTATTGGCGCAAATGGCGTCTTTGATTCGACAGGCAGACAACTCTTCACGCTTAATCCGAGCCTTAGTTATGCAGCCGCCGATATCGATCTTAACAATGAAGGCGTCGAGATTGTAGGTTCGGGTGGCGGACTCCTTGAGATCTATGACGGCCTCAACGGTCGCATGATTTCAAATATTGATCTAAAGCCTTTGAATGAGTTGTTGTGCCCAGCAGGCAATGTTGGAGGAGGTCCTCCTACTGTCGGTGACTTTGACGGTGATCCACTTACTACAGAAATCGCAGTTGCGACCGGCCGTTACTTGATGGTGTTTAATAGCCGCGGCGAGATTATGACCAAGTTTGAAACCCAGGACTGCAGTTCGCTCGCAACAGGAATTAGCTCCTTTGATTTTAATGGCGATGGAAAACCTGAAATTTTATATGCTGACGAAGAGTACCTCAGAATTTTTGAGATTCATGAAGGCCAACTTCGCGCCGTTCACTCAGTTGTCAATCCATCAGGTACACTTAATGAGTTTCCTGTTGTGGTCGATGTCGACGGCAATGGATCTTCAGAAATCGTACTGGTATCAAATAACTATGCCGCCGCTGGGTTTTATAAAAATCCGGGCGAAGAAGCCGATCAAGCGATCGCAGCTACAATTACGGGTGTTCGTGCGTTTGAATCTAATGTTAAAAATAGTTGGATGCCGACTCGCAAAATTTGGAACCAGTTCGATTACAATCCGCAGATGGTAAATGAACGTGGCCAAATGTCGAAACTTGCAGCTATCGAAGGCAGCTACTTAAGCCGCACCTTCCGGCGCAACTCGCAACTTGGTATGAATGAAGTGAAGTGTTCGAAATAACGGCTCACGAAAAATCATGAGCCCTTTTTAATTTAAATTAACTGCATTTTCCAGAAGCGAGTGATTCGATCATTTCATAGTGCTTATTTTGAACCGCTTCTTCTCCAGTGAAGTGACCTTGAAATCTGAGACGCCCTTTTGCATCAAAGACCATTCCATAAGGCACACCTTCCATTCCTGGAAACAACTTTTCGCCTTTTTTAGCTTCAAGCGCTTTTACATCTGGGGTCTTTAAGTTGCTATGAAGCCAGGTAAAATTCTCTTTTTGAACTCCAAGCTCTTTGGCGCCATTCTTCATAAAGAGTTCGATAGTTTCAGGATTTTCTTTTCTTGAAAAGAAACTCACTAAAACCACATCGAGTTTTTTGTCTTTCATTAAGGGCGTAAATTTAGAGTTCATCTCTTGAAGATCTTTTTTGCAGTAAGGGCACCAGGTCGCAAATAATCTGACTACCGTCACTTTATTTTTATGAGCATCAAGTGAAAACCCAGCGAGTTTGTCGGAAACTTGACCTTCTTGAGAGATGCTTCCTACTTTTAAAGCCTGATAAGCTTTCGCATCGGCTTTTAAAACAGGAGGACAGGTCTCGGCGTTTGCCAAAGGGCCAACGGCGCTTATAGCTGTAGCAAACACTACTAGTAAACTAAACTTCGCCCACAACATACGCGACCCACGCTTCACACTCTTCACCTTTTTCAACAGGCTTAAAGTTTCCATCGCCTTCTCCCTTTTTAGTCGTACCTTCCCAGTAGACCGTAGTTTTTTTGAATCCAGCCTCAAGCATAACTTCTCGAATTTCAGGAATCGTCCACATGCGCCAGTCATAGCTAAACACTTTCTCAATCTTCTTTTCACCTTTACGTTTAAAGTGAATATAGAACTGAGCAAAGTTGTTCACTGGATCATAGCTGTCTTGGTCCCAGAAATAACTG
>CAZDFM010000117.1:2111-7186 GCA_964504465.1 uncultured Pseudobdellovibrionaceae bacterium
CTTCGTTAGGCTCCATACAAGCACCGCCACCGAAACAGTCCACCACAAAAATGCCGCCCTTATTGAGGGCCCGGTAGCAGTTCTTAAAGTAGCTTCGAAGGAGTAAACGAGTCTTAAAAATATAGTAAGAAAAGTTTAAGGCCGTAATAACATCAGCCGAGGCTAAGTCTTCATCGAGAACATTCTTATTGTAAATCTGAATACGTTTTTGCTGTTCAGGGGTCAGAAGCGGCTGATAGTTCTTTTTTCCGTACTCGAGAGGTTCAGGGTCTAAATCCACGCCAATAGCTTGAAAGCTAGAATGAAGTTTAACCCATTCGCAGCAAATGGCATGAGTTCCGCAAAAATCTTCACGCATCGACACCGGAAGTTTTCCGCGAATCTGGCGGTAAGTGTCCCGCATAAATTCAGCATCTGTATCTGGTGCTTGGACACTCGCTTTGTAGAGTGCGTACTTATCAAAAGGCAGGGATTTATCTCCTACCTTAGGGGGCTTTACTTTTTTAGCGGTCGACTTGGTTACTGGCTTAGATGTGGATTTCTTAGTTGAGGATTTCGACATTAAGGGACTTCTTCCAACAACTCTCGAATTTCATTCATCACGTCCGGCTTGTGCGGAACACTGGCTTCTTCCAAATGCGGATGTAATCCAATTCCTGGAAGGTTTTTGCCTGCAAGTACTCGTGGCCGAGCTAAAAGTTCGTAAAACAACTCTTGAGTCGCGCGGTAGGCTAAGTGCTCGCCAAAGTTTGTGACTTCGGTGTCTTCGTTAATAAAAACCACTCTTCGAGTTTTTTGGATCGAAGCTTTTACTGTTTGCCAGTCATAAGGGTATATCGAACGTAGATCGATCACTTCGATATCCAGACCTTCTTGTTTCAATTCATCCGCGACTAAGTTACAAATTGCAACGTGTCGCCCGTAAGTCACGACTGTCGCTTTGTCACCTTCGCGCGTAACTTTAGCTTTTCCAATGGGAACTCTAAAGTCTTCATCAACTTCGGGCCAGCGAGCTTTCCATTTTGTTCGGTCTCCTAACGGAGCATCGATCATGGCTTTTAAATCTTTTTCGCTCGACGGCTCGCCCGGAATCAGCTCTTCTCCACGAACACGCATTAAAGCTTTTGGTTTTAAAAACAGAACTGGATTTGGATCTTCGATTGCTGAAAGAAGTAGGCCGTAAGCATCTAGAGGTGTCGAAGGCATTACAACTTTCCAGCCCGCAAGCCTTGAGGCCCAAGCATCAAAGCTGTGACTATGATAAATTGAACCACGAATACCTGCACCGACCGGAGTCATCACTACGATTGGCATATTGTAATTGCCGTTGCTCACCCAGTGAGTGTTACCCGCAATTTTTAGTAAATCGATCGTGTTAAAGATATAATCGCAAAACTGAATCTCTGCTACGCATCGCTCTCCAGTCAGGCCGATACCCATTGCCATCCCGATGATTCCACGCTCATCAAGCGGAGTGTTCCAAGTTGTCTTTAAACCTTGAGTTGCTGTGAAAACGCCACCTAAAGGCATCCCTACATCTTGTCCAAAAATATCATTTACACCGAGTTTTGATTCACCAACGTGAAGGGCCATCCGAATGGCCTGTGCCATATTTGCCATTAGAACTTTCTCCAATCACCATTTTCATTATCTGCGTAAACGTGGTCCCAAACGGATTCGGCTTCGGGAGCGGGCTCTTCACGTACTTGGTGCTGAGCTTCGCTGGCTTCTTTTTCGTAGGCTGCCCACATCTCTTTTACTTCAATCTGCGAAAGCAAATCCATCCCTAACAGCTTTTCTTCGAAGTCTTTCAGGCAGTCGAGTTCTGGGATTAAATTCGCACCTGAAGCTGACGAGTGACCAAACAATCGAGAAACTCGAGCTTCAAGAAGAACCGGCTTTTGTTCGCGGCGGATGTATTCCATTTCTTCTTTTAGAGCAATGTAGGTCTCGATAGGGTCATTGCCGTTAATAATGCGAGTGCGAATATTAAAAGCCTTACCGCGGTCGGCGACGTTCTTTTCGCCGTGCTGGCTTGCGAAGTCGGTCGAAATTCCCCACTCGTTATTTTGGACTGTAATTAAAATTGGAAGTTCATTTTTAGGTCTTGATGCCCATACCAGGCAACTTGCAAAGTCCCCTTCAGCTGTTCCTGCATCTCCGCCGGTGACAATCGTAATAGCACCGGTCTTGTTACGTTTCTGCACTCGAGCCGTCCCAAGAGCCATACCGTATTGCACTTCGATAGGTGATCCGACAGGCACTACGTTCCATTGAGGAAAACAGTAATGGTTCGAAAAATTACGGCCACCTGTTGAAGGATCAGTTTTTCTGTTCATGATTAAACGGATCGAATCAATCATAGGCATACCAAGGGCGATCAAAGTAGGAGTGCCTCGGTAGTGAAGGTGAAAGTAATCAAACGCAGGGCCTTGACCTTTGTGAGCAAGAAGGCCGAGGGGAACTCCCCATGCTTCTTCACCTGGTGCACCGATCCAAAAATAAGCTTCACCGGATTTATAGATTTTAATTAAACGCTCTTCTAGAACTCGCGATTTCACCATCAGATTATGCATCTTAAGTAAGAGCTCTTTGGGTAGCGGCAATGATTTTGATCTCGCTGCGTTCGCAGATTTTTTAGCTGCGTTCGCTTTTGCCGGTTTTGCCGGCTGAGCTTTTTTAAAGTTCGCAGCTTTGCGCTTTTTCGCATTGGCGGAGGTGGAAGCGGTTCCCATAAGACCCCTTAAGTGTTCGGATTTTCTAAAAAATCAGTGAGTTATAGAGCTACTCAGAGGGGCGCTTAAAGTCAAAACAAAAAGGCCGACTTGGTGAGGTCGGCCTTTAAGCTAAGTTCTTAATAAGATTTAACTTTTAACTAGTTTGTTGCTTTCTTACCGGCCTCAGCCTTCTCAGTCAAAGTCATAGGAGGTGTTGAACCCAATTCTTTAATAAGGTCAGCGGTCACGTTCACAGCTTCTAAAACGTCTGCGCGTTCAAGGTACTTTTTAACGCGTTCTTCGCGAGTTAAATAGCGGCCTTCGTCTTCATCCTCTGGATCGGCAGGGTTAGCCTTTTTATCCTCAGACTTATCCTTCTTAAGGATCTCTCCGACTTCAATAGACTTGCCTCGTTTTTTAGCCTTTGCGATATCATCTTGGATCTTTTTGAAATCCTTAGATTCAGCGATTCGTTTTTGAGAAGCGACTTTTAAATTCTTAATGGTTTTATCGTCCAGGGCTTTCCAAGATGGGTTTGCACCTTCGCCGTAAGCTGTTTTTGAAATAAACGCCGGAATCTTTTTAGGAGGAAGAGAATAGTCTAAAGTCTTCTCGCCAAACTCCTCAGTAGCATAAATGCTTGGGAAGATAATATCGCCTTCCACTCCCCCGTGTTGAGTCGAAGCTCCACCCGGGATAAAGAACATACCAACAGTTGTTTTAATCGCACCTAAACCTGGTGGCATATAATCAACTGATTGCACTGAGCCTTTACCAAAAGTGTGATCGCCGCCCACTACCACGGCACGTTTATAATCTTTCAAAGTTCCAGAAACAATTTCAGAAGCAGAGGCACTGATACGACTTGTGAGAACTACTAAGGGTCCCGCGTAATTTACGGTTCCGTCAGTATCTCTTAAAACGTCATATTGCATTTTTTCGTCATCAGGAAGTAACCGCTGACTTTGTTTAACAACGTTTCCTTTAGCAAAGAACAAACCAGCGATATCAACCGCATCACGAAGTGATCCACCACCGTTGGTCGACATATCAAGGACAACGCCGTCTACTTTTTCTTTTGCTGCTTGGGCTAAAAGAACTTTCATGTCTTTCGCGGCAGATGGTCCATCTTGGCGATTGTCAGCGTAAAACGAAGGAAGATTGATAAGACCGATCTTCTTCTTCTGGCCATTCACTTCACGAGTAAAATAGTGAATAGCTGCAGCGTCATCTTCAAGTTTAATTTTGTCACGAACAAGAGTTACCTCAAAACGCTCAAGCTCTTTGTCTTTGCGCAAGATCTTAAGGCGAACCTTTGAACCTTTTGCTCCACGAATAAGACGAACAACTTCGCGAAGATCCATCTCAATCACATTTTCAAACTTTTCATCATCACCTTGAGCCACTGCGATGATTTTATCTTTAGGCTTTAATTTTCCGCTCGCAAAAGCTGCTCCACCAGGAATCAATTGCTCAATTACGGTAAAGCCATCTTTTGAACTTAGAGTGGCTCCAATTCCTTCAAGCGAAAGACGCATTTGAATTTCGAAGTCTTCTAGGGAGTCTTTAGACAAATAACTTGAGTGAGGATCAAGAGCGCGTGCAAAAGAGTCTAAGTACATTGACCAAAGGTCTGTCCCTTTTGTTTCTTTTTGTCGGCGTTGAAAACGTTCGTAAGAACGGATTACTTGGTTACGAGCGTCGTCAAGTTTAGGGTCAGTTACAAGGTAAGTTGAAACTTGGTACTGAATGTATTTGTTATGGAACGCATTCAGATCATTCAATGTTTTAGAACGTTTACGAGTCTCGGGATCGAGGCTTACAACTGTCTTGTCATCAAACTTAAATTTTGGACCTAAGTATTTTTTTGCGTACTCAACACGTTCGTTAAAGCGAGTGGTGTAAATATCATAGGCTTTTTGAATCGACGTACAGTCTTTGTTTTTAGTTTTGTTAAAAACACCGGCCATTAGCTTTTGGATTTTCGTTACATCCCCATCAAGCAGGTAAAGCTTTGAAGGATCTAAGCGTTTTACAAATTGATCGATGGTGCGTGACTCTAGATTTGATGAAAGCTCGGCGAAGTTTACGTGCTTCTCGAGATATTTCATTTGAATCGGATAAAGGTGCACACAGTTTAGCTCAAGCGTCGGAGCCGATGTGAATTGTGCTTGTGCCGTTGTTGGATTTACCGTCCAAGCAGCGAACGCAACCAACAAACTCATCCCTACGCTGACCACTTTATTTTTCAACATTTCGTATCCTTCTTTAGCTGAGATTCTAGAATTGGGGACAACCCATTATCTCTTTTATCGGTCTATTATAATCTAAAACCTCAGTTTTATTTGATAAAATTAG